>JAKPRU010000797.1 GCA_029557025.1 Candidatus Omnitrophota bacterium
CGTCCATGATGGTTTTTTTATGTCCGTCTATTTGGCATATGTATCTGTTCATGATTTTTTCCTTTCTCGAGTCCATCCGGCTTGCCAAGCAAGCCTACAGTCACTATAGCAGAACGCTTGCCAAGTTTCACAGTTGACGCAAGTCCAACAAGATGAGCTACTTACACACAATTCAGGTAATTGACCGTCGTAAATTATCGTTACGACATTAGACCCACAAGTCCGATATTAAGACTCACTAGTCCCATTAAGTGACAGTAAGGTTACGAGGTCCCGTACTAAGGTGCCGTTCCCTATGGGTACCCTTTTCCGATTAATGAGTAATTACTAAGTCAGTAGTAATAGTACTAGTATAGTATGTATTCAGAAAAAGGGAAAAGGGGGGGGGAAGGGAACGGAACCTTAGAACGGGACTATCTCACATTATCGTAACAGTAGTCTGTGGTACTCGATGTAGCATTTTACATCGGTGGCGCCATCGAGTACGCCATCGATCGTGGCATCGAGTGTGTCGGTCATCATCCGATACTGCTTCCAGGCTATACGATGACCTACAGTAAGGCTTCATGTTCCAGACCGATACTTTCCATGGTTTGGAGTCTATCGTTCAACTAAACCGTTTTAGACGGTCTGTAGCAGAGTCTCGGTGTTGTCGAGCATTCCAGATTCCAGGTTGTCGATACACTAGGCAGACTGATCGATAGCATCAAGAATCTGGTACAAGAGTAATCCAGTAATAGAGAACAAGAGTATTCAAATAATTAACCTATACAATACTCCAGTACAAGAGTAATCGAGTACTACAGTACTCTGGAGCATGAGTAATCGAGTACTTCAGTAATCGAGTACTCGATTTCCGGAATCGGACTGGAACAGGCTGACCGTCTCGCGCGCGCGCGCGTACCCACGCGCCTACGGGGGGGCGTACGTCCGCGCGCATGAGTACTGTCCCCTCCACAATTTTTCTGGTATTCCGCAATCTCCTCTAGTTACCGTGTTTCTGGTTCTGATTTCTGTTTGTAATTTTTCTGGTGTTTTTGGTTTTTTGTTTTATGATTGTGTGTTGGGAGGTGGTTTAGAGATGGTGAGGAGTCCGAGGATGCGTGAGTATGTGCGTCGGAGGTTTATGGGGATGACGATAGATGAGAGTGCTGAGGGTTTGTATGCGAGTGGAGCGAGTGGGTGCAACTCGTATTTTTTGCATGGGGGGAAGGATTTGTTGAGGGAGTTGGAGGAGAGGGCGGATGAGAGTGTGTTGGAGAGTATGAGGCGGATCAGGGAGGGGAGTTTGCGGAGTTTGGAGGTGATGGAGGCGATCCGTGATGGTAAGATAGGTGTTGAGGAGGGTGCGGGGTACCGGATGGAGGCGGCGAAGTTTTTGTTGGGGAGTGCTGGTTTGGGGGTGGTGAAGCGGAGTGAGAGTCGTGGTGTGGTGGGTGTGGTGGATGCTGATTTTTTGAGGGAGTTGAAGGGGATGGGGGAGAGGGAGGTAAGGTCTGATGGCGAGGGTCAGGTTTCAGACGTTTGCTGAGCGTGCGGCGAAGTTGAACAGGATAGTGTCGATGGTGACGCAGATGAAGGCGTTGAGTGGCCGTGCTCAGGGGTATTACGATTTTTTGAGGTCGTTGAAGTTGTTGACGACAGACGAGTTTGCGGCTGCGTATGAGGATGTGAACCGGATATTGAGTGAGGGGCCGTACATGGGTGAGCGGCTGGCTTACATTGACGGGGATGAGATCAGGGGGTTAATCAGTGGTGCTGAGTGGTATTCGTTTTATCCGTCTCCGATCCGGTGTGGGATTGAGCCGTGTGGGGGGTCGGCGGTGTGGAGTAATGCTTGGAATCCGAACATGAAGCATTCGTACGAGGTTGGTGTGAATTATCCTTGGTACTGGCATTTTGGGTCGCGGTATGAGGTTGGGGGGAATCTGCATTCGCATAGTCATGCGGGGATGATAGTGTTCCGGAAGACGCCGATCGGGACGAGTATGGCGCAGAACCACAAGAACTCGCCGTTGTCGATGTTGCGTGTGGGGGACAGGTTTGATATTACTGGGTCGTCGGTGTCGGGGTTGACGGATGATGAGACTCTGGACGGGCGGTTTGAGGTGACCGAGATAGTGGGTGTTTCTGGTGATTCCTATGGTGTGAGTGACAATATTGTTTACATGTGCGGGTTCCGGTTTGAGGATGCGGGTGTGTCGAACGCGTTGAGTGTGGAGACGGTGGCGGCGAACGCGAACGATACGGCGATGCAGATTTCCGTGAGGAGCGGGGAGATGCCGAGGCCGGAGCCGTCGTGGGTGTCGAGTGGGAATGCTGCTTCGACGGGCTACATCAAGGTGAAGTTATGATTTCCGGTATCGGGGATGATGTTTCGCGTGAGGAGTTGCGCCATCTGCTTGCGGGGATGTGTTATGACACGAAGAAGTTTGCGTACACGCTGTTGAAGGGGCGGTTTTTCAGGAATCCGGCTCCGTTTCATGATGAGATATTCCGGTTGATAGACGATCCTTCCATCAGGCAGATAGCGATTGCTGCTCCGAGATCGACGGGGAAGACGTCGATAGTGTCGCTGGCGTTACCGGCGCGGCATATTCTTTTCCGGCATTCGCGGTTTATAGTGATGATTTCGGCGACGGAGGATTCGGCGCTGATGCAGAGTGTGAACCTGAAGAGCAGGTTGACTGGGAACCAGTTGATACGCGGGTTGTTCGGGGATGTGAGGCCGAGGAACAGGGATTCGGATTTTGCGAAGGGTGTGTGGGAGGCGCACGGGGGTGAGGGGTTGGAGCCGGTGGTGGTGATGGCGCGTGGTGCCGGTCAGCAGACGAGGGGTATGATCCGTGGGGATGCGCGTCCTGATCTGATTCTGATTGACGATCTGGAGGACCCCTCGAAACAGATTACGGACGAGGCGCGTGAGAAGATTGAGCGGTGGTTCTGGGACGACATCTATTTTCTTCCGGATCGCGGGTCGGACAACTTCAAGATTATTCTGCTGGGGACGGTGACGCATCCGAACTGTCTGTTGCAGAAACTGCTGGACAACCCCGCCTGGCACGGGGTGCGTCTGGAGTTGTTTGACGATTCCCGGCGGTCGTTGTGGCCTGAGTACAAGACGGACGAGGAGATTGCGGAGATTTATTCGGAGTTCGAGAAGGAGGGGAAACTCGATCTTCTTTACATGAACTGGAGGAACATTCCGGTGGCGCGTGAGACGGCCACGTTCAAGCCGGAGTATTTCAAGTATTATGACGAGAAGGAGGTGGCTGGGAAGATAACGGAGAGTGCGGTGCTGGTGGACCCGGCGAAGACGTTCCGGGAGACGTCGGCGGAGACGGCGATCGGGGTGGTCGGGTTTTCCTGTACGGGGAACATTTATGTCCGGGACGTGGTATCCGGGAAGTTTCCGCCGGAGCGGATTTACGAGATTGTGTTTGAGCTGGCGGACCGGTACGGGTGCCGGGTGATCGGGATAGAGGAGACGTCGCTTCATGCGTTTATCACGTACCCGATCAAGGATGCGGCGTTACGGCGCGGGAAGTATTACGAGTTTGTGTCGCTGAAACCGTGGGCGTCGAAGGAGGAGCGGGTCGGGTCGCTGGAGTCGTTCTACCGGCGTGGTCTGATCTGGCATAATCGGACGGCGACGGCGAAACTGGAGTCGCAGTTGCTCGCGTTTCCGAGGCCGAAGATGTGGGACTGTGCGGACATGATGGCGTACACGATTCAGCTCATGCACCTGGGGGAACGGTACGGGAGCGCGTTTTTCCGGGATGAGATGGAACGGACCATGGAGGAGGAAATGAAACGGCTGGATGAGATGGATATGGCCGTCATGAAGGAGTACGACTGGAGGAAAATCTGATGCCGGTATCAGGTCAGTATCCGGGGGATACGGAGTATTTCTTCTACATCGGGACGAGCGGGCCGTTCATGTTCGGGACGGGGGCGAACGATCCCGGTGGCGGGACGGACCTGGACACGGTTGATGACGAGTTGCCGGGGGCTTCGTCGGTTCATGCGCCGGGGCCGGTGCGGGTAGTCGGTTCCTGGACGCCTACCGATCCGGGGCATATGGCGACCAAAGGCTACGTGGACGGTCTCATTTCCGGGGTGACGGCGGTCAACCCGTCGGACTATTTTCCGAGGTCGTACCACGTTCTGAAACGGGAAGGTCTGGGCGGGCCGCCTCTCGATTACGTGTTCCTGGACCCAGATACGGCGTCCACGATGAACCGGCCTGTCGTGCTCTACCACGAGGAACCCTACAAAGGGCTGATCCACCCGTCGCTGCTTCCGAGCGAGTCGGTGTTCACGGCGGCGAACCTGACGGTCGGGCCGTCCGGGGTGCTGGAGTTCGATGTCGGGACCGGGGAAGGGGCTGTCGCTGCCGCTACCGGGATCGTCCTGAAACCCTCCACGACCGCTGGTCAGGTGCTCAAAACCGTCGAGGAAAGCGGCAACAAGGTGGTCCGCTGGGCGGACGAATCGGTTTCCGCCACGCACACGGCCCTCATCAAAGGCAGCAACCAGATCACTGCCAGCGGAAGCGGACGGTTGTGGGGCGCCACCACCAGCGACGACGTCACTGTCTCGATCACTCCTTCCGCGACCGCCGGTCAGTTCCTCTACACGAAAGACGGAAGCCCGAAAACCGTTGACTGGAAAACCCTGGATGCCAGTGACCTGCCTGTCCACAGCCATGCGAACAGTTCGCAGGGCGGGACCGTCCTCCATTCCGTTCTGCTGAACCTCAACAACGACGACCATCCCCAGTACGTCCTGCTGGCAGGCAGGTCCGGCGGCCAGACCATCATCGGCGGGACAGAAGGCGGAGAAAACCTGACGCTCAAGACCACTTCCGGGGAGACACCTGGGACCTACTTCATGCCCGATCTGGGGGTGTCGGATGGACTGATCAGCTACTCCGGATCGAGCGGGGCGCTGGGGATCACTTCGGTCAGCGGGTTGCACACAGGGAAGATTGAGGCTACCGCTCCAGTGGCGGTGACGGATATCGCTGGGACCCTGTGGGGATCGTCGAACGTCACGGTTTCGATCACTCCGGGTACGGCTGGGACCTGCCTGATTT
>JAKPRU010000798.1 GCA_029557025.1 Candidatus Omnitrophota bacterium
GTTGGAACGTTACTATGGCGCAACATTATTCCTCCGGGAGGGCTGGACGGCGGCTTATGACACTGAAATGGATATCAGCCTGGTAGTCGGATTCCCGGTAAACGATGCGGTGTTGATGCATCTGTGGAACAACCATCCCAACAATACCCCGACACCGTATTATTACACGGAGCTCCAGCCGTGGGTGCAATTGAAACACAAAACGACTACCTATTTCACGTATTACCTGTTCGGTCAGGAGGGAGATTGGAAACCGGCGGTCGAGGCATTCCGGGACTTGGGCGTAGTAACCACCCGACATTGATGGCCGGGAAAAACAGTAGACGGGCCTCCGTGCCTGACATGCTCAACCGTCAGGCAGGGACGCCTGACCTGCTACTGGAACGTCCGTACAACAAAAGATTCAACGCTTTTTCATAGACATCATTTCTTTGCCACCCGGTGAAATCACAGATATGGTGCCTTTGCTTCGCCGTTTCGAGCCAGGTGCTCTTGACTCGTGCAACGGCATCATCGAGACGAACCAGCAGAAGTATGGATTGTTCCTGTTTTGTTTCCCGCTCGAGGACCCGTGCGATCTCCTTTGCGAACCAGTCCGAGTGGACAGAGTTTTCAGACATGATAAAAATCAGCTTGTCGTGGACATGTATCGCCTCGCTCACAGTAGCACGGATATTCTCCTCGATGAGCGCATCTTCGGCAAATGGCCAGCATCGAATCCCCCGGTTCTGAAGGTCACGACCAAGTTGCTCAACGAATGCCGCATCTTTCTGGGAGTGAACAAAGAAACAGGAACGGAACCGCGTTTTCTGATACGACGGAGACTGAAAATGCTCGATCAGTTCATCGGGAAGCCCGCAGCCCCGGAGAAAAGGAATCGGCAGGGGGCCGGATTTCACAATCGTTCGATGATCCAGCGTGCTCGGACCGTGGTGTATGCAGGAAGTCAATCCCATGGCCCCTTTCAGCTGGGCATTGTTGAAGATGGTCTCGAACAGGTGCGCCCCATCCAGGGCACAACCGCTCATATCCGCGCCAATCAGGTTGGCCCAGATCAGGCTGGAATCGCTGAGAATGGCGTCACCGAACTTCACATCCACAAGATTGGCTTCGCTGAGATCAGCTTCATTGAGTACCGCACCCGTGCAATCCGCCTCCGTAAGAACCGCGCTGTGAAGATTGGCCTGAAATAAATAAGCCTGGTTCAGACTGGCCGAAATGAGATGGGCACGAGTCAAGTTCGCCCATCGCAGATCCGCTGCAGCAAGGTCCGCCCAGATCAGATACGAACCCTCCAGATTGACATGACGAAGATCCGCACCGCGCAGATTGATCCGCA
>JAKPRU010000799.1 GCA_029557025.1 Candidatus Omnitrophota bacterium
AAGAACAGGATGAGGATGTTCGGCAGGAAAATAATCACGCTTCCGACTCCGTTAATCACACCATCTACCATAAGACCGCGCAGAAATCCCTCCGGCAGAACCCCAGCCGCCACCCCGCCGATCCGCCTTACGCCGGATTCGATCCAGCCCATGGGGATTTGGCCGAATGAGAAGGTGGCCTCAAACATCAACCACAAGAACGCAATAAAGATCGGGATGCCGAGCAGACGATGGGTTACGACGGCATCAATCACATCGGAGATTTTAATTTTCTGCTCGACCGACATGCGGACAGTTTCGCGGACCGCACCTCGCACAAATCCATACCGGCGTTCGGCAAACAGGCTGGGGAGATCCTCCTGGAGGACGGATTCCAGATACTGAGCGGCCTCACCGCGAGCGGCAAGGATCGCCGGACCTTTCGGGTGCGACGCAATGACCTCGCAGACCGTTTTGTCTTTCTCGAGGAGATGGATGGCCAGCCACCGTTTCCCGTAGCGTTCTATGAGATCGGGGGCCGCCTCGATGTGCTGCTCGACCAGAGCAATCTGCTGTTCGACATCCTCGCCATAGTTAACGGGGACACGGTGGGCGACATGACTTGTTCCCAGAGCAACAGCCAGGACCGTATTGAGCAATTCTGGAAGGCCGATGCCGCGGTTGCCGACTGTGGGAACGAAAGGGACCCCAAGGAGTTGTCCGAGTTTTTCATGGTCGATGACGGTACCCTGTTCACGCGCCTCATCGCTCATGTTCAGGGCGACAACGGTGGGAAGGCCCAGTTCGATCAGCTGGGTTGTCAGGTAGAGATTCCGCTCGAGATTTGTCGCATCGACTACATTGATGACTACATCGGGTTTCTGATCGAGCAAGTAGGACTGAACGATCATCTCCTCAATGGAATAGGCGGAGAGGCTGTAGGTACCGGGAAGGTCGATGACCGTGAATGTATGATCGGCATGGCGGACTGTGCCTTCTTTGACCGAGACTGTGACGCCGGGGTAATTGGCTACTCTCTGGTGACTTCCGGTGAGTGAGTTAAAAATACAGGTTTTACCTGCATTAGGATTTCCGACGAGGACGCAGGTGAGTTGTGCGTGCTTTGCCGAAACGGCTGTCTCATGAGCGACAGGAGGGGGTTGTGGGGTGTCTATCAAAGAGACTGGGATACGGAGGGTATTCGGGGAGTTCATCATGAATTAGTTGTTTGCTGCCCTGTCGAGAATGACTTCTACCGCAGAGGCCTCGGATTTTCGCAGGGACAGATTATAGCCGCGAATACGGATCTCGATGGGGTCTCCAAGCGGGGCTTCGCGGATGAATCGGACGCGCTCGCCGCGCAGGACCCCCATTTCCATCAGACGTTTTCGAATCGGGCCGGTTTCATGGACGGCGCGAATTTCGCCTTCCTCGCCAGGCTTCATTTCAGACAATCTGCAGATTTTCATGTCGGCAGAAGGTTTGACCGGAGCCGGACGGGTTTGAAAAGCATCCCGCTGCTGTTTCTTATATTCCTCAAACAGTTGGATTGTATGGGCCGGGTCCTCGGAGTGGACGTATCCCATGAAGGCAGCGAGGCGATTCATGGTTATGGCGCTGACGTTATGCTCGATGGCACAGGCATCCTTTTCAGCAGTTTCAGCATCCACGCCCAAGACATCGGTCAGGAAACTACATAGAATGCGATGGCTGTTATGAACCTGTTGGGCGACTCGCGCACCTTCGGGAGAAAGGCGAACATCCTCATACCGTTCATGCTCGACAAGACCGCGTTCGGCGAGCAAACGGAGGTTTTCGGAAACAGTGGGGGCTTTCAGCCCCAGTTCACCGGCGATATCTCGGACTCGGATGACCCGTTTCTGCAACTGGAGCCGATAAATAGCCTCTAAATAATCCTGCATAACAGGGGAGATATCCTGAAGTTCATTCATGGAAGATATTTTAGGAAAACCGAACATCGAAGGGAAGGGAGAGGGGAAAAGAATTAAAAATTAAGAATTAAAGAAAAGAGACGGGGGAGAGATGGGGAAGAGGAAAGCGAATAAAAAAACGGGGCGTCCTGGTGAGGGAGCGCCCCGTCTCGGTTTGCGAGAGGACAGGAGAACGATCACGCCTGAGCGGCAGCCATGACCTCATCGGGAATATCGAAGTTCGCGTAGACATTCTGAACATCATCGTGATCCTCGATGAACTCCATGAGTTTGAGCATGGTTTCGGCGGCTTTGCCTTCGAGTTTGACCGTGTTGGATGGGATACGTGTCAGTTCGGCAACTTCCGGCGTAATTCCGAGAGCGGCGACTGCCTCTTTGACGGACTCGAAGTCGGCGACGCTGGTGATGACCTCCATGGTGTCGCCCTCTTCCTTGACATCCTCCGCACCGGCTTCCAGGATGGCCTCCATGAAGGCATCCTCATTTTTGATCGCGGATTTGTTGAGAGAAATCAATCCTCGACGATGAAACATGTGGGAGACACAGCCGGATGCGCCGAGATTGCCGCCATACTTGGAGAACAGGTGGCGGATTTCGGCGGTTGTGCGGTTCCGGTTGTCAGTTACACACTCGACATAGATGGCGACGCCGCCCGGTCCATACCCCTCGTAAGTGACCTCCTCGTAGGTCACGCCTTCCAGTTCGCCGGTTCCTTTTTTGATGGCTTTCTCGACGTTGGCGGCAGGCATGTTAGCGGCCCTGGCCGCGGCGACCGCAGTGCGAAGTCGGGGATTGCCATCGACATCACCGCCGCCGGACCGTGCCGCGACGGTGATTTCCTTGATTAGTTTGGTGAAGATTTTACCGCGCTGAGCATCCATCTTCGCTTTTTTATGCTTGATGGTACTCCATTTTGAGTGGCCGGACATACTCCGATCCTCCTCTATTCGAAAAAGACTTGGGAAAACTTGAATAACCCACGGGAGATCAAGCTATCATACCGCACAGAGCGCAGCAAGCCGGAGGCCGAAAAAATACGAATCGACCCAAATTGAGCAGGCGTTTTCAGGCGGTTTAACTCCGAGATTCCCACGTCGCCGCCCTTCGCGGACTCCAGGCTGCTCCTCGCGATGACGGCGGATGGGCAGGTCTTTGGTGGGCTAGCCCGCAGACGGGCTTGAGCCCACCCTACAGCGGCTCTTCCTAAGAAAGCTCGCCCATCGACAGGCCTCTCTGTCCGGCGATGGTGTTATTATCCGAGTTCTTTGACCTCGCCGAGGGCAGCGCCTTTTTTCTTGATGAACGGCATCATGCCGCGCAGCATTTTGCCGACTTTCTCCAGCTGGGAGACGGCATCTTTGCGGCGCAACGCGTTGAACACGGGGCGATTGGCCTGGTTTTCGAGAATCCACTCGCGGGCAAATTCGCCGGTCTGGATTTCCTTGAGGATTTTGCGCATTTCCTTGCGGGTTTCCTCGGTAATGATGCGGGGTCCGCGTGTGAGGTCGCCATACTCGGCGGTATCGGAGACGGAGTAGCGCATCCCGGTGATTCCGGCCTCGTAAATTAAATCCACGATCAGCTTGGTCTCATGGAGGCATTCGAAATAGGCCATTTCGGGCTGGTAACCTGCCTCAACGAGGGTTTCGAATCCGGCCTTGATAAGTGCGGTCAACCCGCCGCAAAGGACGACCTGTTCGCCGAACAGGTCCGTTTCGGTTTCCTCGGCGAATGAGGTCTCGATGACACCGGCGCGGGTCCCGCCTACTCCCTTGGCATAGGCAAGGGCCTTGTCTTTGGCTTTGCCGGAAGCATCCTGGTGAACGGCGATGAGGCAGGGCACTCCACTCTCTTCCACGTAGGTTTTGCGAAGAAGATGCCCCGGCCCCTTGGGAGCCACCATGATGACATCAATGGTTTTCGGAGGCACAATCTGACCGTAGTGGATGTTGAATCCATGGGCGAAGAGAAGGGTTTGCCCATCGCGGAGATTGGCTTTGATTTCGGAGTCATACACCATTGCCTGGAGTTGATCCGGGACGGTCATGGTGATGAGATCGGCCTTTTGGGTCAACTCGGCCGCGGTCATGGGTTTGAATTTGTGGGAGACGGCGAGATCGTAATTCGGCCCCGGAACCTCCGCGACGATGACATCCAGGCCGCTGTCCCGCAGGTTCTGGGCGTGGGAATGACCTTGGCTGCCATACCCGATGATCCCGATTTTCTTGCCTTTGAGCACATCCAGATTGGCGTCTTTATCGTAGTACACAGTTACCATAGCGATTCTCCTCATGTTGAAATTGATGTCGTAAGGGAATTGAACTTACTATATCAGAACCTGGAGTTTCGGACCATGTTGGGGGGAGGGGGTGATGAATTAAGAATTAAAAATTGAAGAAAGTGGAGGGGATACAAGGGGGGATAGAGCAGACAGAGTGGGCGAGGTGGACGTAGGCACGGATGAAAGCGCCGACAGGCAGGGACGCCTGTCCTACCGTGAATCTGCGTGGTGGGCCAGCCCGCAGACGGGCTTCAGCCCACCCTGCAATTACTGCCTCTCGATCGGGTTCATTTTCAAGTTTTCTCGTTGATTCCGCGTGCCATGGCGACCCGCCCGGAGCGAGCGACCTCCAGGATGCCGTAGGGTTCAAGGCATTGAAGAAGCGCGTGAATCTTGCCCTGGTTGCCGGTGGCCTCCACGATCATGGATTGTTCGGACAGGTTGACAATCTTGGCCCGATAGACATTGGCGATCTGGAGAATCTGGGTGCGCTTGGTTCCATCATTCGCCGACACTTTCACCAGGATCATTTCGCGATCCACGATGTCGCGATCCTCCACGGAGAAGTCATGGACCTCCAGGGTATCAACCAGTTTGCCGAGTTGTTTGCGGACCTGGCTCATAATGTTCCGGTCGCCGGGGACGACGATGGTCATACGAGAGACTTGGGGGTTCTCGGTTTCGGCCACGGAAAGGCTTTCGATGTTATAGCCACGCGCAGAGAACAGCCCGGCGATGCGCGCCAGAACGCCAGAGCGGTTTTCCACGAGGACAAAGAAGATATGCCGAATGAATTCCTGATTGCCGTTATTTGCGTTAGCCACCATGATTTCCTCCTATCGGATGTCACGCCATTCCTTCGAGCATTTGGTTGAGCGACGCCCCCGCGGGGACCATGGGATACACGTTCTCCTCCCGTGTGACCCACACATCAATGAGGCACAGCTGGTCGTTGGAGAACGCCTCTTTCAGAGCGGGTTCCAGCTCGGAGCGTTTGGTGACGCGTTTTCCCCAAGCCCCATAGGCTCGGGCCAGTTCGGCGAAGTTAGGGCGATAATCCTGTCCCTCCCATGAACCATAGGAGGACGGATCTTTTGCGGAGCGAGGTCGGACAAGTTCGGTGGCGGAATAGTTCTTTTGATAGAAGAGGTCCTGCCACTGACGCACCATACCCAGCCAGCCGTTGTTTACGATAACAACTTTCACGGGCAGGTTGTTGTACACGGCGGTGGCCATTTCCTGGATATTCATTTGAATGGAGCCATCGCCTGCGATGTCGATCACCAGGCGTTCCGGATTCGCCACCTGAGCGCCGATAGCGGCCGGGAAACCATAGCCCATCGTGCCGAGTCCTCCGGAGGTCAGCCAGCATCGGGGGTGTGTAAATGTGTAGTACTGAGCGGTCCACATTTGATGCTGGCCCACCTCGCTGGCGATGATGGCATCATCGGGAGCCAGTCGGCACACCTGTTCGATGAGGTACTGCGGTTTGATTTCCTCATCACCGCAGTGGTTGTAGCGCAACGGATATTGCTTTTTCCACTGGGTGATCTGTTCGACCCATTCGTCGGTATCGCAACGATCGGCCAACTTATTCAGGTCGCGCAGGATGTTTTTGGCATCGCCGACCAGATCGACATCGACCTCGACGTTCTTGCTGATGGACGAGGGGTCGATATCGGCGTGGATGATTTTCGCATTAGGGGCGAACTCGCTGATCTTGCCGGTCACACGGTCATCGAAACGGGAGCCGATGGCGATGAGGACATCGCACGCCTGGACGGCTTTGTTGGCGTAGACGGTTCCGTGCATCCCCAGCATGAGCAGGGACAGCGGGTGGGTTTCGGGAAACGCACCGAGTCCCATCAAGGTAGTGGTGACCGGGATATTGGTGCGTGTGGCGAACTGGAACAGTTCATCGGCGGCATCGGCGTTAATCACGCCGCCCCCCGCGTAGATC
>JAKPRU010000820.1 GCA_029557025.1 Candidatus Omnitrophota bacterium
GACGGGACACTTTACCTGATGTGCGAAGCGGATTTGTACCGGGTGATGGAATAGCAGCCCCCGCTTTGTGCAAATCAAGCCTGTATGAGAGGATTGTTGTCAGGTCGATTCTTTTCGAGGCGTTCAGGATTTTCACGCCTACGATTCTTTCTTCGGAAGTGGTATCGAGATTGACACCTTCCGAAAGTTCAATAACACCGTCCGGAGTCTCCTTACCGAACTCCAGGTAGAGGACATCTGCTTCGCCATCGTAATATACTTTTATCTTATTCTCACTCCGCCGGATAAAACTCCACATTTACCGCGCCGGAGGTGGGCAGGTTCACACCATCGTAGGCCACAAAGGGTGATCGTGCGTCGGAGATACCGGTGAACTCGCCGTTCTCGTCGAAGTGAAAATTGATTCCTTTCACCAGGTCGCGAGGAGGAACGCAGTCAAATGTAACGCCGCCGGTTTCAAGGTTAAGATTCAGAATGGCCTGGGTCCCAATCAGGAGCTCATCCGCCCAATCCGAATCGAGATTTCCCGCCGCAATGTCGATCCCGCCGGAGGGATTCTGCACCGCGCCGAACACCTGCACCGGTTGGGTAATGGGCACAATTTCGCGGAAGGAACCATCCGGATTGAGTTCCGCACGAAATACCCGGAGGAAATTCTTCGCTCCCTCGCCTGTATATCCGGCAGTTGCGGCGATGATTTCGTTTTGCCCGTCTTCGTCGACATCCCCAACGGCGAGATTCACGCCTCCAAGTCCCTGCTGCTCGATGGGAAACGCCTCCAGAGGCGGAGTGTACCCGGCGAGAACCACCTGGCCGGTTTTCCTGTCCCATTTCAGCAGAAGCACCTGGAACAGTGTGGTTGCACCTTCACCGTTCATTTGTCCCACAACCAATTCATCCAGGCCGTCCTGATTTACATCGCCCGCGGCAACAGCCACACCACCGGATCCATTCCCCCAGAGCGCTTGCTCGTGGAGGCCCCGGATCGTGCCAAGCGTTTCCAGTTTCCTGTTGGGGGGAGGATTCGGATTATATTGCAAAATGCGGATTTGATGGCTGCCGCCGAGTCCCTGCGCGGCGGCAATCATCGGGAGGCCATATCCGGCGAAGTTTCCGGCGGCCACATTCAGCGCACCGTGTGGATTTCGGTATTTCTCATTGGAAGAGATGGGAGAGAAGACCCCCTTGGAAGTCATCCACTTAGGACCGCCGGAAAGACCGCCGAAGGTCCGCCAGACCACCAGAATGGAGGGTTGGCTCGATCCCATGCCGCCGGGTCCGAATCCGACAACGATATCCTTTACTCCATCGCCATCGATGTCCGCCACAGCGGTGTTGACGGCACGTTCCCTCGATGTGTTCAGCTTTGCAGCGGTGACGCGTGTCATCCCTTGAAAGCCGCTGAAGGGGACCTGTCGCCAGACATCGCCAATGCGATGCAGTCGCTTGCTGGTTCCGGTTCCGCCGTGCCCCTGGGAGAGAAGCATCGTATCGGGAACCGTTGTCGGAGTGGGGGTCGGGCAGGGAGTGGGAGTTCCGACCGGGGCTTGTATGCTCAATGGAATGTCTCTTCGTGTAGATGCCTGCCCGTCCGTGGCTTCAATGGTCAAGAGATGGTCGCCAAGTTGCGGATGTCCGGGCTGGAAAATCAGAATGCCCCCCACGGTCCCCGGGGTATAAAAACCGTTGAGCAGCGAGAACCCGTCGCGTCCCTGAACCACCGGATTTCCGTCGAAATAAGCCAGTAGAGTGACCGGATCGCCTTCCGGGTCATCCACAAAGGCAACCAGGTTCACAGTCTGGCCAAGCCAGAGTGGGTTGGGTACAGTGACCTCCAGTTCAAGAGTCGGCGGGACACTGGCGCTGAGAATACGGAATTGCGCGCCGATCGCCGTGTCGCCAAGAAGAATATCGGAAAGGCTGTCCCCCGCGATAAAAGTAACGGAGAGAATCTCTCCGGCGGTCTGGGGAACGAAAGTGACACTGACAATCGCCGGTTGCGCGCCCAGTTTTGTATCCAATCCCAGCGGTGGGTGAAAAAGGCTTCCCGGCGGCGAATTCGCCACATTCAGCAGGACCGACTGTTCATCCGGGTCCCAAGCATAGCCGATAGCCGTTGTGCAGTGCCCGGCGGTTACAGAGTATATGTTCGCCGTGCCCTGAAGACGGCCGTCTACATAGACCTCCACGGCCGCCTGTGCGGGGAAATCGACATCGAGGATATCGATATTAAGTGTCCATTCAGTTGTCTCGGATCGTTGATTCCTGGCCGTAAAGAGAATCGCCAACGGTGAAGAGGCGGATTGAATCGGACTGGGAGCGACACGAAACTCCGAGGTGGCAAATCCCACACTGGTACAGGATTGAATTTGTGCCAACCCCTTCGTTTCCCGCACAGAAAACGCAAGAGGCAATCCTGTCGGGTCGAAAGCGATCACGGTCCCGGTAAGGACATGCCCCTCCGAAACGGTCAGGCTATTACTCAGCGGAACCGAAACCCCATCCACATACGCGGCTGTCAGCCGCACAATCGGCGGCGCATGAGTGGCGGTGATCGAAAGGGTAAGAGTTTTTGAAACCTCAAAGACCCCGTCCGAAAGGAGGAGTTCCAGCGTGTATTCCTTAGCGGGTTGTCCTGGAAGGTTTGCCACAACCCCTGGGTAGACAAGCAGACTGCCTGCCGGTTCAGGGCCTTCCAAACGAAACGGAAGCGGGGTTCCGGATTGGACGGATTGCCCCGAAAACTCGACACGTTGCAAATCGGTTGTGGTAAACACTGTTCCTGATACGGACAAGATCAGCCGATCGTCAGGATCGGTGTCGAGGCCGGAGAATACCAGGTTCAACATGGCCAATGTGTCCAATGCAATCGGCTCTGTTATCGGAGCGGTGGCTTCGTTGATGGTAAGCCCCACCTGCAAGTTCGGCGAGTGATATCGCTGACGAACAGTGATCGTCAGAGGCATTTGTGTATGAAAGCCTCCGTTATTGGTCGCGTGAAGCACCATGGAATACGGGGAGGCTGTGAACGCACCCAGCGGTGGGCGATAGGCCAGGGTCCCGGTCACCGGCGGCACACCGGAGGAAGCCGTGAATTGCGCCCCCGGAGGTAACCCCGATGCGGTTAATCCAACCGATTCCGCGCCTGTGTCGGCTACCTCTACCAGGGCAGTGAGCAGGGAACGTTCATCCATTTGGATAGTTTGCGTGACCGGAATGACCGTGCCGTCGATCCGCAACTCTTTGAGTGTGAGCTGTGGCGCTGTGGGAACATTCTCGATAATGACACGCAGGTCATGGTACTGCCACAAAATGCCGTCGGTCATCTGCAATTCGAGTGTAGCTGTTTGCGAGGTTGCGCTTGCAGGAACCGCGTGCAATCCGGGCCGGAGACGGAAATTTGTACTGACCTCGCCGGAGGCGCTGACGACAAACGGAAGCGAGTGGCCTGTTACGATGGACTGATCGGCAAATATCGCGGAGAGCAGTTTTGGGTTGCTCAGGGCTGTGCCTTGAGCGAGTAGGGTCACTGTTTCACTGGGACCGAGATTCGATGTGCGGACAATCAGGTCCAGGTAATCCGTTTCCCGAATCGTGATTTCCGTGGAAGCGCCGACAAATGCCGCGCCGGTTGCGCTGGTTAAGACTCCCCGGAACGGAAGGAGAAACGACAAGCGGTCGGATAATTGCACAACCTGAAAATTGTAATACGTCCACGGACTGCCGAACACCTGATCCCTGGCACGGACACCGATTCGGACCGTGGAGCCGACCGGAAATGTTTCATCAAACGTGAGAGACAACTCTGAGGTAGCCGATCCGAATCCGCTGTACACCTGGCGAATACCGGCGGAAGCGGGCGCGTTGAACTCGATCAGGACAATATCCCGATCCGAATCAACCGCCTCGGCCCGGATCACCACATCCTGTCCTGTAACAACAGCGCGAGTGGCCGAGTCCGGCGTAATGGCTCGCCCGCTGAGGGTCGCGGATACAGCAAGACTCGGAGCCTGGGGGGTATTGATAATATCTACTTGAAATCCGGTAGAGATTGCCTTGCCGCTTTCATTCCGGGTCGTGAATTCAAATGAAGACGGGTCAATCGGCGAATCGTACAATGACGGCGGGTATCCTTCCGGTAGATCCGCATCGAATGGTCCCGGTCGGAAAGTGAACAGGCCTTGTGTGGAATCTGTACCGGGCGTTGCCGTGAATGTCCCAAGGCCGGTTCCGAGCGTTTGTGTCATGGTCAGCATTTCACCGGAAACATCCGTACCGGTGAGATTGACAGTCAACAGAGAGTTTTCGGGAACCCGCACGGTGGGATTGACGGGAATCGGGACCCCATCCAGGCGCATTGCCGAGACACGGAGTTGGGGAACGGTAGGCTTGTGTTCCACGGTAATCGGCAGAGACACGGTATCCGAGAGTTCCCCATCGCTCAGCGTCAATTGAATTTCTCGACTGACCTGCCCGATTAACGGAGACACCGTGCGGAAAGTCGGTCCCAGTTCGAATACCGCCGAGAATTGGCCCATTTGCGGTCCGACAAGAATCGGAAGACCGGCGGGGGGAATCCCGGATTGCCCATTCACGGTCGCCGTTGCCAGGCTCGGCAGAGAGAATACCGCGCCGGTGGCGGAGAGTAGGAGATTGTTGTCGGAATTCGGGTCGCTGCCCACAATGGTCAGGGTCAACCGCTGATCTTCCGAAATGGCCGGTGGATCGATCATCGCCTCGCCGGTTCCCGAAAGTGTCTGGCCGGTATAAATGGAAGAGGTAATGTTCCTGATCGCCGGCGGCTGGTTGACCAGCAGCGTAATGCGATCCGCCGAAGACCGACCGGTGGAATCGGTCACAGAGACAATCAGGTATGCCGGGCCGAGAAAATCGCCGAGTACAGGCGAAATGCTCAATTCCCCCGTGGCATTCGTGGTTTCGAGTGAACCGTATGTCGATTGTGTATCGAACCGGCCCGGCGGCGAGATGTCGAACCCGATCGCGGTGATTTTGTCGAGATCGAAGCTGGAAACATGGATACGGTTGTTCTTTCCTGCGGGGATTGTGACGGTCCGACCGGCAGCATCCTGGGCGAGCGGGTTTCCGCTCGGACCATAGACATCCAATGTCATATCCGGGGCTCCGTTTACACGGAACCGTGGGGATGGGATGCCCTGGTAACAATTCCCCAGCGCATCCGATGCGGCAATCACAATGGAAAAGCTCTCCGTGGTCCGCAGCTGCTCGGCGGGCGGCATGGTGAGAACAAATGTGGGGAAAACATTCTGCGAGGAGCTGGAGGCATCTGTCAGTTGGTATGATCCGCCCACGCCGTCACTGAAAAACACCCGCATGGCATCGGGTCGTGCCAGAAACGCCAGCGTATCGTCTATCGGGTCCCAGATATTTGTGCCGGTAATGCGAACAGCCGTATTGGGAAACAGCATGGATTGTGTGGGAATGCTTTGTCCGATTTGGATGGCGCTCCCATCGGGGCGGGTAGCGGTCCCGGAAACGAGATAGACATTTACCGCGCCCACACTCACTGTGGGGGGGTGATTGTCTACTGCAATTTCTGTTGCGGGGGAAATAACCGAGAGCGCATTGCCGACATCGTCCCACAGGAAAAATGTGTATCCCACAGGTTGTTTTGAGGTCACTTCCGTTTTTCCGATCTGGTCTGAAACCGTGACATCGAATTGTGCCGTGTAAATCGTGGGCAAGCCGGTTTGCGGTGTACTGTAGACAATTACGGGAGCGACCGCGCTTGCGGTCGGGCCGCCGACACCGCTCAGGTCGGCCGTAATACTCTGCGATGAGGTTCCCGCTGCGAAATAGTCGTTTCCATTCCGGAGGATCAGCGGATTAGTGAATTCCACCCGGTAGGTCAACATGTCGCCGCCTCGTACCCGCTGGGGAACACCGGCCAGAGCGCCCTGCACAATCCGGAAAGGCGGGTTGGAATCCAGGTACACCGCCGCTTCGGGCGGCTGGGTATCCACTGTGAACTCATTCGTGTCGAGCGGGATTAGAGGAAAGGCAGAATCGGCATCCAGGAGGCTGATTCGTATTCGTGTGGCGGCGGAGGGAACGGCCCCCGCCTGAACGGTCAATTTCGGCGTGCCGGGCACACCCGGCAGGGCGGTCGGGGTTACTCCGGGCGGCAGCCCGGCGGGAGAGAGGGGTATCATGGTTTTCCCGATGCTTTGCAGATTGGCGAAGGTTACCTCCGAAATCCCCCCGGCCCCCAGGTTCACCGTTGAAACAGTCCAGGTTGCCGTAAGAATCGAGCCGGCCTGGCTGGTTACCGAGGGAACCAGCTCGCTGACAGATGGCCACAGCTCGCGCGGATAAATGGGCGAAAAGTCCGCTGTGAGCCGTTCCAGGCCCGTGCTGTTGAAACTGCCGAACGTGGCGACCAGCTGAATCTCATCCCCTTCCGATACCTCGGCCATGCTGTTCGGGCCGCTGTCCGGCCCCGTCCGGTAAGTCCCGACCGGCGCGATGTGTCCGTTCACGATCAGATCACTGGTAATCAGCGACGGCCCCGCCGTTTTAACACCCAGCTCCGCAATCTGTGCCTGAGTCTGATTGCCGACTTCATCCGCAAAGGTCAGATGGATTTTCCTGGGAGTGATGGGAAGCGCGGTTGCGGTAACCTGCGCCGATACGGTGGCGTTGAACACGGAGCTCCCCGGGCTTCCAGCCTCCACAACGGAGGTACCGTCGACAATGTTCTCAAAGCGAATTGTCCCGCTATTGAACTGCTGAACCAGGTCGTGATGCAGATCCGACAAGGAATCGGATTGAACAAAGACATTGATCAGCAAAATATCCCCGCTGTTCAAGGAGGGGAACACGATCGGTTGGTAAGTCGCCCCGTTATCACGGGAGACAAGAACCTGCGAAGAAAGAATCGCCGGTGCGGTGTTGTCAATCTCCAATGTGGTGGATACGACACCGGCCTCCGCCGCGCCGGTCCAGAACAGGTTGCCCGGATGGTAACTCGTAATGCTGCGGAAATCGGCGCCGTGATCGGTTGCATCAACAATCACCACCGTCCCCAGGGCAACCGGGGTACTCGGCGCATTTCCCACCTCGAAAACGCAGGAGATATCACTCAGCGAACGGTTCTCGACATTGAACTTGATCCCGTTTTCGGTCACTGTGGCCGGTGTCGGATTGCCCGCTACAAGAAGCGAGCCGGGCACAAAGGTCCCGGCGAACCGGCTCCATCCGGCCGACACCACCACGGGCGCGCTGGATGCGCTTTTATCGAACAGCCGGAACTCCGCGCGGACCTGCCCTCCCTGTTTGACACGCCCCGGAACGACCGTGCCGTTTCCGCTGTCCAATACGGTGAGTGTAACACTTCCCGGGGCATTGGCCGACTTATTGGACGGTGGATTTACCAGCGACGGGTCCAGGTCACCGAAGTCGATTTTGCGGATTCTTCCGTTACCCCGGTCCACAATCAGCAGATTGCCGCTTGCATCGAGCAGAAGGCCGAACGGCTGGTTCAGCTGGGAAAAAATCGCCTGGTCCCCATCGCCGTTGTATCCTGCCGAACCGGTTCCGGCGATGGTTGAAATCTTTCCATCGGTTGAGATTTTGCGAATACGGTGGTTCTGTGTATCGGCGATGTAGATGTTCCCGGAGGTATCACCGATTGCGTGACTGGGGGCTTTCAGTTCGGCGGATACCGCCGGAATGCTGTCTCCCGAATACCCCGCGGAGCCGGTTCCGGCGAGCGTGGTAATAATCCCGTCGGGAGAAAGGACGCGGATTCGGTTGTTGAGCGTATCGGCGATTAAGGTCCTGCCGGAAGCATCGCGATAGACGCCGGTGGGTGTATGGAGCGAGGCCAGTATGCCCGGTCCCAAGTCCCCCGCGTATGTCGCCGTGCCGTTTCCGGCGAGATCGGCGATGGAGCCGGATGGCTCGGCAGAGCGAACACGATGGTTCATCTGGTCGGCGAACACCAGGACACCCGTGCTGCCGACGGCCAGTCCGGCAGGGCTATTGAGATAAGCGGTCAGCGTGGTGCCTGTGGCATATCCCTGGGTACCGCTCCCCACGGCCCGGTAAGCGAGGGAATTGTATTCCGGTGTAAATCGGCGGATCACATGCCTGCCGTTCTCGGCAACATACAAGTTGGCGGTCGCGTCATAACCGAGACCCATGGGAGACGAGACGGGGATGTCAATTGCAAGAGAACCGTCGGAGACACTTCCGGATGCGAGTCCGTTTCCGGCGATGGTTCGGACAATCCCGGAGGAGTCGATTAGCCTCACGCGGTTGACCCCGGTGTCGCTGAACACCAACTGCCCGGTCGGATCGACCACAATAAATGACGGCGTGGCGAGGAAGGCCAAGCCCGCCGGCACCGCCTCGCCGCCGTATGAGGCAATGCCGATTCCGGCGAACGGCAATTCGCGAGGGGTTGGAGTCCCGGTTGCGCCGGTATAAACAGTGACGTAAGAATAGCCTTGAGAGTAGTAGGTATCCCCGGTGCTGTCTCTCGTTAAACCGGCAGCCACGAAAGGCTGTTCTGTATTTTCGGTTATGAAAAACCGGGCTGTCAGGCCATCCTGGCGAATCCGGACCAGCAGCCGGGTACCCACATTGGCGATGATCAGCTGGTTCAGGTGATCGAGAGTGAGGGCGACAGGGGTGTCCAGCATGGCGATGGTGGCGGTCACGTTGGCCACCGTATCGCCTTTGATCCCGTTGCCTGCGTAAGTGCTTACCTGGGTCCAGCCCGGGCAGATCAGTCGGACCCGATGATTATATGTATCGGCGACAAAGATACCGCCGCCCGGCTGGACAGCGAGATCGCTGATGGTGTTGAATTGCGCTTCGAGGGGCGGGCTTCCATCCCCCGCATACCCGGCCACTCCCGTTCCGGCAATAGTCCGGACGATATTATTTTCCAGGACACGGACACGGTGTTCCTCGGCCCAGAACAGGTTACCGGTGGCGTCCGTGACCAGGCCGACCGGTCGAAGCACACTCGCCTGGGTCCCGCACTGCCCATCGCCGGCAACCGCCGGGGTTCCATCTCCCACCAGGGTGCTGACAACGCCGGACAGGCTCATAATCCGAATCCGGTGGTTTCCGGCATCGCTGAACACCACGGAGCCGTTGCTGAGCGGCAGGACATCAATCGGGGAATGGATGGGAACCTCCAGGGCGAGTGTGGCGCTGTCGGACCAGCCGGCCACGCCGGTTCCGATCATGGTTTGGATCAGGTTATTTGCGACATAACGAATGCGGTGGTTTTCGGTATCGGCGATGAGAAGCCTGCCGGTGGCATCGAATGCGATTCCGGAGGGATAGCTCAGCCCGGACAGCGTGGGAGGGACCCCATCGCCGCCGAATGACTTGGCTCCTGTTCCGGCAATGGTTTCTATGACCTGCGCCCGGACCGGAACGATCAGGATCAAACCGGCCAGAATCCCGACAATGCCAAACATCCGGAACGAAACACCGGACATGGAGCCATCCTTCCTTAAGAACCAGGGCATATCCAAACTCGTCTCAACCGCAGAGAAAGCGAGCGCCAGTCCGCTCCCGTTTATTCAACCCCTATATCGGCATATCGTCCGATCCGTTCAAACCTTAATAGATACCGGAGTTTCCTGGAGAAAGCACGTTCCGGCTTCTACGCTTTGGAGGCGGATGACGGGTTCTTGTTTAGAATATCACAGAAGCGGTTTTATGCACGAAAAATGAGGCCTGGATCGGATAAGTCCCATAGGTCCTACATGACCTATGATTCGTAATTCGTGGGTCACCCCTTCCTGCCTGTTATGCAGATCCAATGTCGCGTGTTCGGCAGGTCGATGTCAACAAATCCCGCCTCTTTGAACCAGTGGAACACCTCCGGGTAGGTGTGTTTCCACTGGTAAGTCGGGGAGTACCAGTCGAACGTATCCAGCCAGCGCCAGCGCCAATGCGGGTGCATGGAAATGGGAAAGAA
>JAKPRU010000536.1 GCA_029557025.1 Candidatus Omnitrophota bacterium
CCGTCCGTACTCTGCAAGCGAGATGCCGAGCGAGTACCGCTTGGTGGCTTCGTCCCTCTCGAGAACGCCATGGTGGCTGAGAGTAACCAGAAGCTTCTGGATGCTGCTTTTGTGCCACCCGGTTGCTTTCGTGATCTCCGCAAGCGTCATTTCGTATCTGTTCGCCTTGAGCAGTTCCAGAATATGAATCGCCCGGTCTACAGCCGGAACGAGATAGACACACTTTTTATTCGCCATAAACGCATCGTTTGTCAAATGGGCGCTACTCATTTCTCTTTCCATGCCTGCATCCTCACTGATGTCCGTATAGTACCACATTTGAGACAATATCCCATATGTGATACTTAAAGGAAAGCACGTAACCCCGGGTCGCGGACGGCCTGCGTGGCCTGCGCCGGGCACAACGCATCCGTCCAAGAGATCGGATTCAGATCGGTTTTTGTTCAAGAACTGTAAAGACGGTGGGATTTGTCCAGTAATTGTCATACTGGATCGTCGTGATTTGCCGCCTGCGACGCAGCAGGAAATCGCCCCCGAACTCCCAGACCACCGGAAATTCACCTTCGGAGCCGTGGCCGCTCGGTGGAAGGAGATTTGTTCGCTGGCCGCAAACATCCATGCCGATTCGCTGCCGGGTTTGGCGTTTGTGCAGAAGAGGGATTGTATAGATTTGGATTCCGCCGGGTTTCAGTACGCGCTCCGCTTCGCTGAGCGCTTTTTCATAGTCCAGGATATGTTCGATGGTATCCGAGTGAAGAACCAGGTCAAAGCTGGAATCCGGAAATGTCAGGCAGGTCATATCCTGATGCACCAGGCCGTCCACACTCTCTCCCGGCTGCATCCCGGGACGGTACATGGTTTCCACCAGTTGTTCGGCTCCGCTCAGAACGGGATGAAGCTGATTGATCTGGTTGAAATGCAGGACTGCCTTGGAATTCAAAGAGGAGAAAATGCGCGTTAACGTCCAGGTCAGCATGCGCACACGCCGGGACATTCCGCACTGCCGGCAGAAATGCCCTTCTCTCGCATCGAATAGCCGGCGTTCCCGAGCGGATAGCTCCCACGTGGCGGCCAGGGCATCATTG
>JAKPRU010000826.1 GCA_029557025.1 Candidatus Omnitrophota bacterium
GCGGATACCCACCCGATCCTGCGAAGGAAATGGTATCGGCGGTATCTCCTGAACCGCCCGCGGCAAGCGGAAAGGCTGCCAGCAGCAATACACAAATGGACACAGTTACGATTTTGAAAAAGTTCATAGTACCTCCTGAACTTGGGAAAAAACTGACATATTATAATATTTTTTGAAGTTGTCAGTTTCGAGATACTTAAAATACTGTATAAGTTGTCAGTTGTCAAGAATTCGGGGAAATATGGTCAGGAAAAGACTCTATTCGGCGTTGTCCACAAAGGAGGATACGGCGGTTACCGCACGGGTATCGCCGACAAAAATGATGGTATCAAATGACTCAAGACGAATGTACGGACCGGGAGAGAGAATGATCTTGTCGCTCCGCCGGATGGCGATCACGGTGGCGCCGGTTTCCTGCCAGAATTGCAGTTCGCCGATGGTTTTGCCGATCACCGAAGAGTTCTCGGGGATGTCTATCTCGTAGTTCCGGAAGGGATTGCTTCGCGACACCCGGTCATCGGCACCGGTTATCTCGTTCACGAGGTCCATCATCGCGCGGGTTTGCTGGATGTGCTCATGCATCATCTTCTGGAGCTTTTTCCGGCGGATCTTGACATCAGTGTACTCGGAAAACCGCGCGACATACTGGGAAGCCTTCTCGCGGGACAGCACAACCGCGCCGCTGTTATGCTGTACATCCACAACGCCCATATCCGAAAGGAGCTTGAGGGATCGCCGGATGGTTTCGGGAGACACGCCGTATTCGGAAGACATGACCGAACGGCCGTAGAGCTTGGACTTTTCGGCAAGCTCTCCCCGCTCTATACGGGAAGCGACGTCGAGAGCAATCTGCAAATAGACGGGAGCGGTAACCAGCTCGCTTATGTCGGTATGTTCCATTGAAAACAGTATACCATGACCCGCCACCGCGGTACAGAGTGAAGAAATTCAGCGAATACCCGCAAATGCTTCGGCGTTCCGGAACTGCTGATACCGCCTCTCATCAAGCGGATAATCCCAGCAGCCGCTGTAATGGACAACCCTGCCCCCGAGCCCGGTCTTGAAGGTGTACAAACCGTACATTGAATGATTGGGGTCATTGTTTGGAGGCACTCCGAGAAGATCGTAGTAACGGCACCCGGCCGACCGGGCGTCGCGGATTATTTCCCACTGCAACCCGTAATTCGCCATGCATTTGCGCTGTTCAAGAGAAGAACCCGCATATAAGTA
>JAKPRU010000845.1 GCA_029557025.1 Candidatus Omnitrophota bacterium
GGCGGAGTGGCACCGGAGGAATTTGAGGAATGGCGTCGGGAAGGTCGGAAATGGATAGCGGGAGCGGGACTGCCCGGGATGCAGAGCAATGAGGCTCCAGCGCCGGAGGATGTTTACAAATCGTGGTCGCAGAATCTTGGAGTGACCGATCCCCTGTATAGCGGGATCATTGTAGATGAGTTCCTTCTGAACAGTCCGGCGCATTACGAGTCATGGACTAAGGCGGTAAAACGTTTACATGAGGACCCGAAATTCAAGGGTAAAAAGTTCTATGCCTATTGCAGTGACCTCTGCCGTGATGCGCACTTGCCGTCGATACCGTTTGTTCGGGCGCTGATCGGTATGGAGGATCGTTTCGCCCTGGAGCGATATTTACCGGAGCAGGCGACAGAGCGGGAGGCGCAGCTATTTCTGCTGGAGAAACTTCAGCGCGATCATGCACTCTCGTGCGAACGTGCCCCCGGTTGGGCAGAGCAATTGGTGTTTTGTTTCGGCTATTTTTCCGCCCCGCCGGAGATGTTGAATACAAATCCCGGCGTGGATTACCGTGTATGGCTCGATATGCAGTATCATCTTGTCGCAACCGATCCGACGTTCTGGGGGACGTACGGAATCATGGAGTATGTGTCGAGTTATGCGGATGAGGAAATGATCCGCTGGGCCGCGAAGCTGTACCGGCATTATTGCATTGAGGGCAATCGGAATCGGCTAACGGAAGATCCGTACGAGTTGCCGCACCTGGTCAATCCCGATTTTGCCGATGGGGATACAGGATGGAATCTGGAGCCGGCGAAGTCGGGAAGTATCACTCCCGGTTACATGGAAGGATTTAGCTGGCTGCAAGGGCGATATCCGCGAACGCAGCAGGGGGATCGCTTTCTTCGGATGACACGCGACGCATCAGGACCGAACCGTATTCGTCAGATCGTCAAGAATTTGGACGCGAAGAGGCTGTATTCTTTTAAGATGATTTCCACCGATGTCGAACATCTCGACAGGGAGCAGAATCTTGTTCTGTCCGTGGAGCTGGGAAACGTAGAAATCCGGGAAGACATGACCTTTCAGCACGTTTACCCCAGTTGCAGTGCGCACGAATTGGCTCCGTACAACTGGGCGCATCCGGCTTACCTGAATTGCCATCGGCTGGTGTTCCGGCCTAAAGAGGAAACCAGTGAGTTGGTCATCTCGGACTGGGCGACTCCCACAAATCCCGGCGGGCCGACCGGGCAGACAATCGGAATCAATTTCATTGAGATTCAACCGTATTTTGAGCCGTAACGGGAGATGTGCGATCGTGGTACAGCGAACAAGACATCCACCATCGGCCTTGCCTGCTTCCGTCCGCCAAAAGAGCAAAAT
>JAKPRU010000846.1 GCA_029557025.1 Candidatus Omnitrophota bacterium
ACCACTGCGGCCGTGAACATCATGGTCATGGCCCCCAGCGGCGTCATGTCCGTACCTTTGATAATGCCGGTTCCTATGGTCTCGACGACGTGCCGGCTTTCAAACGTGGCGCCGAGCAAGGCAAAGAGTGCAACCAAAGCAGTGGCCGTCAACGGCCTTTTGACGATCCCCGATCCATAGGCCATGCCCATGGTTGCCCCTGTGTAGTGCGACCCGATTGTCCAGCCGAAGAAGAGACCGGAAGCGACCATTGCGATTGTGATGATGTCCATGAGGAACCTCCTGTGTGTATCAGAACGATGAACGGCTATCACGCCTTGATGGATTTCCCTCAAGGCACATCCTGCAAGCCCGATTCCCTTTCTTAGATGGAACTCTGCACACCCTTTTTCGTCGCTTACCGGTGTTGGGCATCGGGTCTTTCCAGCATCGCCGTGATCGGGGTCCTTGCGGTGTCCTGTCCGTGAGCCCGTCCCAGCGTTGCTTCCGGGGTAATGCGAGACGACGGTTCGACCGACAAGAGAGCCGGAGAACCCCTATTCCAACGATTAGGCATTCCCTGTCGACTTTTCCGTCCCTGCTCCAGCGATTCGTCTCAATCGAAATAAGAGATACACGATGACATGTTTGAATGTCAACAGAACAATGTAACAACGGTTATAAAATAGTCCAGCTCATGCCTGCCTTGATAATGTATCAGATATCAGCTAGACAGCTCAAAGAGAACGGGAGGCACCGTTTTGGAGAAGGCCTCCGACTCGGAAGTTGTGTGTGTCAAGGTCTGCAAATTCGCTCACGGCATTTGGGTATTTTCCGCACGCAAATTCCGATTGGCAAGGGCCGTCGAGAATCATGCAGGGATTCAGACTGCGGGGGCGAAACAAAAGGGGTAATGTTTCAGAATGGATTGACGAGATGGCAGCGATTGTCGGATTAACTGGCCTCTTACGAGGCCGTTTTCATTGGAAAATGGGCGGAGAGTCTTCGCCGAACTCATCCGCCCGAAACCGTGAGCGCAATGCGCCCCAAAGGAGGGAATCATGATAATCGCTGTTGTGGGGGCACTCATGGATGTTTCACTCAAAGGCAAAGGCTATCTCCATGGCTGAAGCCCTCTGAAGGCTCGAAGTGCGCAGGCATGCGGCTGTGAGGACATGGATTCGTGCTCGCCTGATTTGAGGAATGCACCGATCTCATCCACCTGCGGCGATACCGATGCCCGGAAGCCGCTGTGTGATTCGGCTCAAGCCGCGACGCTGCTTCGATAGATTTCACTGCCACATAGAGACTATCCAAACGAAGATCTCCCACAGAACAAAGACGGACCCATGGTTTGCAGGGTTTTCCCGATCTCGTCGGGGGCATTGGCTCAGGGCGCTCATGCGGAATGCGAAAGCCTATCTGTCCGATACGTTCGAGGGCGACCCGGTTGAAGCCTTTGATCAGCTGCCGGGGGCGGGCAAGGTTCCGGTAAGCCGGTCAATCTAATCCGGCGGGGAATCCACTTTGTTGCCACCCTACCGATCAGTGCCGTCGTGTCGGAGCCAGAAGTATTATAGGGATGCCTCAACATTGACCCAAAAGGAGGCATTCCATGACGGAAGAGCAAAAGAAGCAGGTAGGGGCATTTCGATTCGGAGTCATCCAATGGCCTTGTGAACCGATTGGACATGGACCCTGGGGAACAGGAGGGGCTTCTACGGGAGAAGTGTTTTCGGAAATAAGGCATCCCCTATAGCCGAAAGTGTCGCATCGCACACACGACTATCCTGAATCGGATGAAATGCCACGGGGGTTCGGGGGGCAGGGTCGAGTCGCTCTATCCCGAAGAGCGCTTTGACTTGGGCAGGAGCAGGGCCTCGGACGAAGAGACCGTTGATTGCGGCCACCCAATCCGGGGGAATCGGGCCACCGATTCCGGCTGAATCCGGCCAGGCACTTCGGCTGAATCCGGCCCCCGCAACTCCCGTTTTTCGTTTCGCCCCCCCGGCCCGGGGGCACGGGGACCCTTCCTTTCGCAGTGCCGAATCGCGTTGACGCTCAGGGGCGGGGCTGCTATCAACACATGAGTCCAAGGGGATCCTTGTGGACGGGGCTGTCCTCGTCCTTTCCGTTCCTTCCAGCCTCGATGGGTGGAAAACCTTCTCCCTTGCCTTGTGAGAAGGACCCGAAACCAGGCCGTGGTTTCAACGTCGAGCTCGATCGAGGCGGGATTCGGAGCTCCTGGC
>JAKPRU010000851.1 GCA_029557025.1 Candidatus Omnitrophota bacterium
ATCGGCCAGGTCCCTGTGTCGGCCAACGGTTTGTTTGTTGCGTATATAATCCGCTTTCCCGATATATCGCACAGGCACTCCGGCATATTCACCATTGACCGATCCGCTGGATACCTGGTCCCAGGTGATACCGCTTAATGAAGTCAATAGGTCAACCCGGACGGGTGGAACACCGAGCTGGATGACACGATCGGGTGTTGTGAAATCTTCAATGGTGATTCCCAGTCCGCCGAATCCGAATTGATCAAGCGCTGCAATGATTTTTCGGGCATTGTCCGGATCTGGTTTGACAAAGAGGTCGATATCCCCTGTGTACCGAGGATGTCCATACCACGCCAGAGCCAGTGCCCCCACGACCGCGTATTCAATCCTGTGGGCGTTGAATAACTCGAGCAACTCTCTGAAGTCGTCGTTCGGGTCCATGGCGCATCCTCCAGAGCTGATTGACCGCCTCGATGCGTTCGGCCGGAGGCCGGGAGAGCCACCAGTTACGGTCTCGTGCCGCTTGATCGCTATCCAATCGATCTCTGTGTACCACCCTCTTGATCATACGCACAGTATACCCGTTCCGCCGTCGGTCTGCAAGCGCCTGTCCGGGCCTTGTTTTTTGTATGCACACGGGTATATACTCAATGGAGGAGGACTCGCATGCATACAGTAAAGGTATTTCGCAGCGGCAACAGCCAGGCCATCCGGATTCCCAGGGAGTATGCCGTTGACGACAGCGAAATGTATATCAACAAGATCGGCAAGGTCATAGTGATGGTTCCCAAGCACGATCCGTGGTCCGCGTTTCGGGAGAGTCTGGACAGTTTCTCTCCTGATGTTTTTGAGCATGGCAGGGAGCAGCCGGGGCTACAGGTCAGGGAATCCTTGTGAAGTATCTGCTTGATACCAATATCTGCATCTTTCTTGTTAAGAAGAAATTTCCCCTGATGGAGCGGCGTGTGCAACAGGAAGAGCCCTTTTCACTGGCTGTTTCCGCTATCTCTGTTGCCGAGCTGGAGTTCGGAGTTGCAAAAAGTCTGTATCCGGAAAAAAACCGACTTGTCCTCCTGCAGTTTTTGTCCCTGTTTGAAATTCTTCCCTTTTCAGTCGATGATTGCCGTGCGTACGGAGAGGTTCGAGCCTTCCTTCAGGCGAGGGGGATCCTGATTGGCCCGTACGATTTGCAGATTGCAGCACAATGTCTGACACGCAATCTTTGTCTTGTGACGAATAATTGCAAGGAATTTGTCCGTGTCCCTGGCTTGCGGTTTGAAGACTGGACCGGGAATGTGTAATCTTGCCCGGCTCGATGCTATGTTTGATGGACGGGAATATTCCCGGGGAGGCATGAATGACAGCGGCACGAGAGAAAGCCCGGGAGCTTGGAAAGCGGGTGCAGACACTGGGTGAGGAGATCGCCAACAGTATCACCCACGGGATCGGTCTAGCGGGCAGCCTGATTGCCGTGGCGTTTTTTATTGCCCATCTTGCGGCCGGTGCCAGTACCCGTGAGGTAGTCAGTCTTGG
>JAKPRU010000852.1 GCA_029557025.1 Candidatus Omnitrophota bacterium
CAACGCGGGACTCTACGGCATCCTCCTGATCCGGTCGATATGGGTTGCCCTGGCCGGTCGCCTCGGCAACCTGCTGCGTCACCGTGCCGTAGTCGTTCCTGGGATCGACTGCGGCACATCCTGTGACCTGGGCGCAAATCAGCCCGCACAAGAGAACGGACATCCAACGGAATGTATTCATGGGGCTGTGTCTCCATGAAGGTCGATTGACAACAATTACCGTGTTTTTCCCAACGGTCCCGTCCTTGTACCAGGCCGGACGAGGAACAGGCGCGCATGCAAAAGACAGATGCTATTAATAAATTGACCGCGATGGGGAGATCAGCTCAGGAGCGGCAATACGCGAGCATCAGGCACTGGATCCCTGCAATCTCGTAACATGCCAGACAAGATACCGCAGATGTTGCTCGTGGGCGTTATCTGCAAAACAGCGGGAACGATCACGAGAACAGAGGATTGATTGCAGGAGAGGACCGCTATGGACGAATCTCCGTTCCGACCGCTTGCGGGCCGATCTACCGCTATCATTCTGCATGGATCATCGTGATGCGGTGCATGGCCATCCTCGACAGGAGACGTACATTCATGGCAGGAGGGTCCACACTCACATGGATGCGAAAGGATGGAACCTGCGCACAGCAAAGGCCCTATAAGCAGGGACCAGAATATCAGGAGGATTGCCATTATCCTCTTCATACGGTTCAATTGTATGTAGAGTTCGAGTAAGCGTCAATTTGCCATCGCCCTCAGATGTCAACGTACCATCCGCCGTCATGACGCAGGAAAGGTCGCATCTGACAACACATGCTTTATCGCGTCGGCCTGCTTGCAGCCGTTGTACCGTTTGAAATCGACCGGTAGTATTCTTTGAGCACATCCCTGTATTCCCTGGGGACGTTCTGCCTGCCGGTATCCATCAATTGATTGGTCTTGTCCGCCTTTCGGCGGTGGCTCGCCGAAAGTGGAGACTGATCGGCAACAGTTCCCTTGCCGGCTTCGGTTTTTGTAGAACGTCGGATCGATGTCTCATACTGAGACGAAGGCATGGCGGTCTGGCCCTTTTCGGAATCCCGAGCACGGGCCAGACGCCGGTATTCCCGCACGAATCGATCCGCCTGCGTGATATCCCACCCCATCTCTTTCAGAAGTTCCGGATCGACCTCCTTTTTACGGAGCTGCTGTTCGAGTGCATCGATCACCTTGGGGATGTCGCCAACCGAATCCATGGACTGCGGCGGATCCGCGGGAGGCGTCGGCGCTGGCTCCGTTGGTTCCTGGGTCTGGTCCTGCCCTTCAGGTTTTCCGCCCGTCTTCGGCGGTGTCAGCGGCGCGCCTGGCGCATTACCCGCGGTATCCGATTCTCCGGATTGTTTGCCTTGTTCTGTTGCTCCGGAATTATCCTTGTTCGATGAATTCTTTTGAGCCCCCTCCGATTGGGACGAAGATTGGCCGGACTGCTTGCCCTGCTGATCCGATGGCTGGCCGCCCTCATTCGCCTGCTCCGTCCCGTCCATACCCGCGTTTTCTTGCCCTGTTTTTGATTCCTGTCCCGCTTCAGACGGAGAGCCTGATTCAGACGGCTTACCACCCGCCTCCGCTTGACTATCGCTGGACTCTGAGGACTGATTCGGCGGCGAATTCTCCGGCGGCATCGCACCCGATTTAGCCCCAGACGACGATTGCTGCGGAGATTCAGCCTGAGACTGGCTCTGCTGCTGGGCGGTCGAAGCGTTCTGGGCCTGATCCTGACTTGTTCCCTGATTCTCTTTCTGTCCCATCTGCTCCGGTCTTGGCTCATCTACGGATGGTTGCTGGACTCCAATTTCAGGCCTTTTCAGTTCCTGCTCAGGCTGGTTTGAATCAGCAGGCGTTGGCGTCGGCTTACGATTTATACCGGATTGCCCAGGCTCCGAATTGTCCCGCTGGCCCGACCCTTTGTTGTCCGCGGGTTGCGTAGCCGGATTTTCCATATCATTCTTCTGAACATCCGTTCCGTCGTTATCCGCATTCGGATCGGGCGTATCATTGTTCATTGCATCCTTGTTGGATTGCGACGCATTTCTTGCGGTTGCCGCCTGTTCCGGGGACTGTCTGGATTGGGGATCTCCGGCCGTCATGGCCTTATCGGAATCCGCAGTATCCGACGCCTCACCTGCATTCCCTCTGGAATCAGCGGACTCCGCTTCGGCATTCTTCGATTTCTCACCGCCATCAGCATCGGTTTTCGTACCGTCGCTTTGATTGGCATAGTCGCCCGACTGGGCCGGTTTTGCGTCTTGACCTTCTTCCGCAGTTTTTTGCGCCTGCCCATCCCTGTCATTTCCCGCAAGGCGTTTCTGCAGCTTATCAATTTCTTCCCTGTGCTCGTTCAGGAACTGTTCAAGAGGCTCCTGTTTTCCGTTGCCGTTGTCCGCATCGGCCATACGGCTGTCTTCGGCGGATTTGTGGTCATCATCGCTCTGTCCGGCCGGTTGCGATGCAGATTGCTCCTGCTGATCCGACTTGTCTTTCGACTCCGGAGCATTCCCATTCCCCGAACCGACGGGCTTGGTGGCTGACGTTTTGTTTGACGAATCATCGCGTTTCTGCTCCGGTTGCTCGGTATTCGTATCTGGAACATGTTTGGCCATGGCCGGCAGTTCCTGAACACGAATCCTCCGCAGAGGGCCCATGCCTTTCTGCGGCAATGGACGGTTGGAGCTGTCTGCGCGATTGTCCCATGCCGCGAGTCTCCATTCGATGACATCTCCTGCCTTGGCGCTGAATGCGGTTATCGGAGTCGAGTATGCAAGTGCCGCATGCGTCTCGCTGGGGCGGCTTGTAGTTCCAGGTGGCCAATCGATCCGGATGCTCCCAGTTCTGTTGCCGATCTGAAATTCGATCGCGATACGACTGATTCCATAATCGTCATCAACGGCGGCACGGATCGACAAAGAATCGCCAGGAAATGCGGCCTGATCGCCAGCCGGCCAATCAAGGATTACTTTAGGCGGTTGATCGGGACGAGCGTGGATTTCGTGCTGGATCGGATTGGGATTGGATTCTCCATGCAAATCCTGAAACCGCAGCCAGTACCGCCCGTTTTCGTTGATCGTCATGCGGCCGACGATCCGGTTCGA
>JAKPRU010000857.1 GCA_029557025.1 Candidatus Omnitrophota bacterium
GTATCAGGTGGATTCTTACGGCGAAAGCGGGAACAGGGAAATTCGTTCGGAACCCCACTTCCGAATCCTCGCGGATGGGCCGGTGCGGACCCTGGTGGATATTGCCATGCCGCATTGGAAGCTCGGTAACCGGCAGTTTCAAGCGTCCACGCGAGTGGTGGCATGGGCCGGGCGACGCGAATGCCGGCTCAGCACGAAAGTCCGCAGTCTCGATGGAAATCCCTTCGAATTCGGACCCGGACTGACTATCGTGGGCGAACAGGCGCACTCGGACCCGGAGAATCGCATCCTCTGGTGCTGGGGCGAACAGAAGGATATGGGGGCCGGTGAAATCGGACTGGCGATTCTCTATCCGTCGGAGGGCCTTGTTCAGCAAGAGGACGGGAACGGAGAGAAATTGCTGCGGTATCGGAGCGCGGGCGAAGCCACGCTGGATCTGATCATTGTCGGGGGATGGACCCGTGACGGACGGTTCAAGAACGGCGACGATTGGTACGCTTTCTTAAAAGACTTACGGCGTGAAATTGACACTCCGGTTCAGGTGGAAATAGTCAAATGAAAATGAATCAACTCGCAATTCATGGCGGTACACCGACGTTTCAAGGAACTTGGCCCAAATGGCCCATCTGGGGCGAGGAGGAGCTCGATAATATCCGCGCCGTGCTGGACAGCCCCTATTGGGGCGGAACCACACGGGGACCGATGCTCCAGCAAATCGCCGAACAATTTGCAGCGTATTGTGACTGCAAGTACGGCGTCCCAATGGCGAATGGAACAGTCACCCTGGAACTCTCCCTGCGGGCGTTCGAGATCGGCGAGGGAGATGAGGTAATTATGCCGCCATATACGTTTGTGGCGGTCCCCATGTCTGTGCTGAATGTTGGCGCAACGCCGGTGTTCACCGATATCAACCGTGAGACCCTCTGCCTGGACCCGGATGCCGCCGCCCAGGCGGTCACCCCGCAAACCAAAGCGATCATCGTTGTCCATACAGCAGGCCAACCGGCGGATATGCCGCGCATTCTGGAAATTGCCCAAAAACACGGCCTGAAAGTGATTGAGGATTGCGCCCAGAGTCACGGTGCAATTCTGAACGGCAAGAAAGTCGGCTGTTTCGGTGACTGCGGTTCGTACAGTTTCCAGCAGTTCAAGAACATGACGTCCGGCGAAGGCGGCATGGTGGTTACCAATAATGCCGAACTGGCGGAGTTGCTGGATTTCGGACTCTCCAAGTTCGGCCGAATCCGGGGCGGCGAGTGGTATGACCACCATCGCTTGGCGACAAATGCGACTCTGACCGAGATTCAGGCGGCAATTCTGCTCGCTCAATTTAACCGGCTGGAAGAACAAACCGAGCGGCGGGCCAAAGCCGGCAAGCGGTTGCTCGAAAGTCTTGCACAAATTCCGGGCATTGGAACCTTCCCCTGGGCACCCGGAACGGATCGGCACGGTTACCACCTGTTTGTGTTCGCTTACGATGCGGAGCAGTTCGGGGGTATGTCGCGAACCGATTTTGTCGCGGCTCTCAACGCAGATCTCAACACAAAAGACCTTGCAGGTGAGCTCTATCCGCGAACGCTTTACCGCACATCCATGTTCAACCTGGACAAGAAAAGCGTGGCGGGAGCGCCGGGACGAACATTCCGCGTTCAGGACTGCCCGAATGCGGAAGAGGCAAGTCGCTGTGTGGTGATGATCCATCAGCGCGCATTACTGGCCAAGAACGAATCCATTAACGCGATTATCGAATCGATCGAGAAAATCAGGCGGTGCGCCTCCGACAGGTAAATGCGATATGCTGACTTTTACTGATTATGCTGTTGTTGTGATCTATGGAATTGCCATGCTCGTCCTGGGATTTATTGCGAAGACAAAAGTAAAAACAGTGGAGGATTATTTCGCCGGTGGGCACGGTGTACCCTGGTGGATCGCGGCGATCTCTCACCACGTTGCCGGATACAGCGCCGTGGTGTTTGTCGGATTTGCCAGCCAGGCATATAATGTCGGATTCAGTATCTGGTCCCTGTTTGCGATTCCGACTTTTTGCGCGATGGTGATCGGGGCGTTTGTGTGGGCGCCACGGTGGGCGAGACTGAAAGTCTTTTCGGCGGTGGAATATCTGGAGGAACGGTACAACAATTTGATTCGGCAGGTTATCGCGTGGGGCGGGCTGGGCGTCAAGTTCATCGACGAAGGGGTGAAACTGTATGCCCTTTCGGTTGTGGTGAATGTCTGCACCGGCTGGCCCATCGGCCCGGTGATTATTGGCGTCGGCCTGGTCACGATTATCTATGTCCTGATCGGCGGCCTGTGGGCGACCATGCTGACCGATATGGCGCAGTTCATTGTCCAGGTGGGCTTTACGGTGTTTCTGGTTCCTCTGGTGCTGAGCGCGGTCGGCGGCTGGGATGCGATGTGGGAACAACTTCCTCCCGAAAACGGTCGGTTGTTCAGCAACGCGATTCCGGCGGAGATGGTATTTGTATATCTGATTGTGGCCACCTTGAGTTACAACGGTGGAACTTGGGGATTGGCGCAGCGATTTTATTCCATCGGCAAACCACGGGACGCCCAGAAAGCGGCGTTCTTATCTGCTCTGCTGTTCTTAGTGTATCCCATTGTTCTGTTTATCCCCGCATGGGCCGCGCCGATCCTGCTGGATGTAAATGAAATTGCCAGCCCGGAACATGCCTACATCCTTGTCGCGGCAAAAGTGCTCCAAGGCGTCAGTCCGGGCCTGATCGGGCTGCTGGTGATTTCCATGTTTTCCGCCACCATGTCCATGATCTCCAGTGATTTGAACTCCCTGGCCGCGGTAATTACCAAGGATATCTACCAGCGGAACTTCAATCCGAATGCTCCCAATCTGCATCTTCTTCGGGTGGGTTTGGTCGCCACCACTGTCCTGGGATTCTTGATGATTGCCAGTGCCATGCTGGTCTTGTCGAATCCATCCATGGAGCGCGCATTCAATGTCACAATCCAGTGGTTTGGTGCGTTGCTGGGGCCGGTGACCATCCCCCTGCTGTTTGGGATGCTGTCGAAGCGATCCTCCTGGCGGGGGGCGCTCGCCTCAGTGATTGCGGGTCTTGCCACGTTCGCTATTCTGCGACCGCTGACCGACCAGTTCGCCATTTACACCGGCTGCGAGCTCTTGGTGTCTTTCCTTGTCTTCTTCGGGGAAGGATATTTCTTCGGGCCGACCGAGGCGGAGAAAGAAAAAATCGTGCGATTCTTCCGCAGACTTGAAGAAACAAACCCCTGATTCACGCGGGGCGGTGTTAGGAACAGAACTCGAACAAAAGGCCGGTTCCGATCAGGCTCGCGAAACCGGCCTTTTGATGCCACTTTGAAAGCCGCGATTGACCGCAAAACGTTCTCTCCCAAGACTGGGGGGGGGCGAGCTTATCGAACGGCTCAAATCATCTCCTCTTCATCGCCCGGCCGGGGGACCAGGATCTCCCCTGATTCCTCCAGGCGGCGGATCACTTCCACAATTCTCTGCTGGGCTTCCTCCACTTTTTTGATACGGACCGGTCCCATAAACTCGATTTCCTCGTTGATATCCCCGGCGGCTCGCTCGGAAAAATTACTGAAGATCTTATTTCGAACATTCGCATTCGCTCCCCGCAGCGCTACGGCCAGATCCTTCTTATCCACTTCTCGAAGGATATACTGGATGGCCCGGTCGTCCAGAAGCAGCACATCCTCAAAGGTGAACATGCGTCTCTTCACCTCCATGGCCAGCTCGCGATCCTCCCGTTCCAGACTTTCCATGATGGTCTTTTCCGAAGACCCATCCATGCGGTTGAGAATCTCGGCGAGAGACTCAATCCCGCTGGCGGTTGTGGTTTCCTGGGAGAGAACCGTTGCGATTTTCCCTTCGAGAACCCGCTCCACTTCCGAGATCACCTCCGGCGCGGTCTGGTCCATTGTGGCGATTCGCACCGCGACTTCCTTGCGCAGTTCCGCCGGAAGCGCGGACAAAATCTGCGCGGACTGATCGAACTCCAGGTGTGCCAGAACCAGCGCAATGGTTTGCGGGTGTTCGTTCTGAAGGAAGTTCATCAATTGTGCCGGATGGGCCTTCCTCAGAAAATCGAACGGCGCACCCCGCAATGGTCCCTGCAACTTCTCGATAATTTCGGCGGATTTGGCCGGTCCCAGGGCTTTCTCCAGGATCTCCCGTGCCGTGGCTACTCCGCCATGGCGGATATACTGCCTGGCCATACAGGTGTGATAAAACTCTTCAATCACCTTGCCGGTGATTTCCGGCGATATCGATCCGAGATTCGCGATTTCCAGAGTGATCTGCCCGATGTCCTCATCGCTCATGTTGCGGTAGACGTCGGCGGCCACATCGGCACCGA
>JAKPRU010000863.1 GCA_029557025.1 Candidatus Omnitrophota bacterium
TCCATTCCGTCTTGTCTCACACCGTGCAGGCTTCCTATCGCTCGGGCGGCAGGTCGATGCCTCCGGGATGCCACGGATGGCATCGCAGAATCCGAACGAATGCAAGACGGAGACCGCGCCCGAGACCGAATCGTTCGATAACCTCGTGCGCATACACGGAACAGGTCGGATGGAAGCGGCAAAGGGGAGGCAGACAGGGAGACACAACCTGTTTGTACACCCGCAGGCACATCAAAACGATTGTTCGCATTCCACTTGTCATACAGGTCACGGGATCGGCTGGTCTACTGGGTCGACCGGGGAGGTGAGCAGGTTCGCTCGGAGCAGTGCGGACTCCAATTCTTTTCGAATCAAAGCCGAGGAAGCGGTCGCACTCTCAGGAAAAGCCCACACCAAGATATCCGTCGGCTCTTTGATCCGGTGTTTCAGTTGTCGAAATTGTTCCCTCAGTCGTCTTTTTACTCTGTTTCGTACTACAGCCGATCCGACCTTTCTTCCGACCTGGACTCCGAGACGGGAAACAGAAGCGGGGCTTGGCATACACCGTATAGCCAGAACAGCCCCATCAATTCTCCGTCCAGCCCGCAATCGTTCAAAATCACGTCGCCCCCGCAATCGTTCATGCCGCCGGAAGGTTTGCCGAGTCTGTGGAGATTTCACCGGTTCGGTCATCAAGGCATACCGGGTTCCGATTCGGTCCGATGATGGGATAGGCACTCCTTGAAAACGGAGTTGTCGCAGACCCGCAAATGGCCATCCTAACTCCGACATCCGACACCAGCGTCATCAAAAATCGTGGCGACGTCGTTTTTATTATTCTATTTTTCTGAAACCGGATTCCAGCCGGATCCGTCGAGACAGATCACACGGTGAGGCGATATCGTCCTTTTCTTCGCCTGCGGCGGATTACCTCACGGCCTCCCTGCGTGCGCATCCGCGCCCGAAATCCATGAGTTCTTTTTTTCCTGATTACACTTGGTTGATAGGTCTGTTTCATGACTTTTAATCGGTCCGTAACCCATTTATCCGAATGCTACAAGGCATTACTATAACATAAGTTCGGATTGAATCAAGGAAGACCGGGGTTGGCAAACCGTTTGATCTATTGACGCCGGTCGTGCAACGGATAGACTACTCCGGATCGCGCCCGTATCCGGAATCACTGTCTCCGGTGGCAGGGAGGAAGGGCGCATCGGAGGAATTTCGCCGATGAACAATTATCTATGCAGCGTTTGTGGGTATGTATACGACCCGGACACTGGGGATTCAGAGTCCGGCATTCCGGGTGGAACCGATTTTGAGGAACTGCCGGAGGACTGGGTTTGTCCGGTGTGCGGTGTCGATAAAGCGCAATTCAAGAAGTTAGGTCTGACCGCACGAGCCTGACCTCCATGGTTTGAAAGGAAAGCCCCCGTTTTTCCATGATGAAGATATCCCGTGAACGGTTGGCAAGCCGGATGGCCGGTTGGGTCATGTGGACTGCGGTTTGTCTGCCCCTATGGGCGGCCCCGCTGTACGAATCGGATTTCCTTTTTGAAGCGAACGAACGATACCCGGAGTCTCACGGGTCCACCATCACCGTGCTTCCCAGCGGGGACCTTCTGGCAGCCTGGTACGCCGGATCGGCAGAGAAAGCCCCGGATGTGGCTATTCTGGGGGTTCGTCGTTCCCCGAAAGACCAGCAATGGTCTGCTCCGTTTGTGCTGACCGACGATCCCACCCGGTCCGATGGAAATCCAGTCCTGTTTGTGGATCGCGACCAGACGGTATGGCTGTTTTACAATGTGATGTACGGCAAGGCGGAAGGCCGTACCCGTCAGGGAACCGGCTGGACCAGTTGCAAGATCCACTATCGGATATCCTCGGATGACGGCCGAACCTGGAGTCTTCCCCGCACACTTACCGAGGAATGGGGCTACTTGACCCGCTCCAAACCGATCCAGCTGGAAAACGGCGATATCCTGCTTCCAGCACATGACGAGCGGGACTGGTCTTCGCTGTTTTTGATTGCGGAAGAGGGCAAACCAACATGGACGACAGGGCAGCGCATCGACTGCGGCGGCGGATTTCACTGGGGGAATATCGAGCCGACTGTGATTCAGCGGGCGGACAAAAGTCTTTTGTGTTTTATGCGGGCGGGCGGGCCGAAAACCCATCGGATCTGGCAATCGGAATCGTTTGACCTGGGACGGACCTGGACCCATCCGGTTACGGTTTCCCTGCCGAATCCGGATGCGGCTGTGGACCTGTTAAAGCTGAAGAGCGGAAATGTCGTACTGGCGTTCAATAACAGCACGGTGGAACGATGTCCGCTTACCCTGGCTCTTTCAAACGACGACGGAAAGACATGGGTCAATTTTCGGGATCTGGAGACAGAAGGCGGGGCCTATTCCTACCCCAGCCTGACCGAGGCGCAGGATGGGGCGATTCATGTGACATATACGTACCAGCGGAAAACCATCAAGCATGTGCGTCTGAATGAGGATTGGATTCTTGAGGAGAAGTGACGGGATCCGAATGAAATTGAATAGCCACCTGTGTTATACTGAGGGCGGCATCTTGCCCATGCGGACCGAAGAATCATCCTGGAAGAGCCACGATGGACCTGAAAAAGTCGGGAATTCGAGTTTTGGCCGTATCGGCAGCCTTGTTCCTGCTGCCGGGGTGTGAGGACAAGGAACTCCTGGAGACGAACAGACTGGCGGTCGCCGCACTGGAAGGTGGCCAACCCGATGAGGCTATCCGACTTTTACAGCCCCTGATGGATTCCACTCGAACATCCCCGATTGTGATTGTCAACCTAGGACGGGCCTATCTGGAAGCGGAGGACATCGAGAAAGGGCTGGAGGTTCTCCGAGAAGCGATTCCCCTGCTGGATAAGAACGATCCCCTGATTTTTCTGATTGCACGGATTTTTCTGGTCTATGGCGAAGTGGCCGATGTCGATCAGCTGATGGAGCGTTGCGGTTCCAAGCTACGCCGGACCGCGGAGTATCATTTGATCCTGGGCAATTTACTGTTTGATGTCGGGTCGGAGGATGCCGAGGTCCTTCGCGAGTTTCGAGAGGCGTTGCGGATTGAGCCGGGGAACCGGGATGCGGCTGAGTCTTTTTTCCGGGTGGCTCGCAGGATGACGGACTTGACGAATGCCGATCAGATTCTCTCCGGACTGCCCGAAGAGGTCCTGAACAGTTCGGGGGCGAAGCTGGCCATGGCGCGGGTTTGTGCACAGCGGGAAGAGTGGGCGGACTGCATTCGGTATGCCGACGAAGCGACAAAGGTGGACCGAGGCAATGAGGATGCCTGGCGGCTGCTCGCGCGGGCATATCAGGCGACGGGAGACATGCAGTCGGCAGAACGCACGCTGAAAAGCGCCATGAGTTCATGCGACAGATCGCCATCGATTGCGCTGGAGTATGCGAAAACCCTTGTGCAGAGAGGAAGGGAAGACCTGGCGGTCCGAATTCTTTCCCTGGTTGCTCAAGAGCAAAAACAGAAACCGCTGTCGGAGCAGATGCCTGCGCTACATAATTTCCTGGCAGCATTGTATGCACGGAAAGGGCGTTTCTCATTGGCGGAAACGGAACTCCGAAACTCCCTCGCCATAAAACCGAACCAGCCGAAAATTCGGGAGGTTCTGGACCTTGTTACGCAGCGACAACAATTCAATGAACTCGCCGGCGGTTCCGGATATGAATGATCCCCTGAGATCTGTGTTGCTGAGTCAAGAACGAATCCGGCAGCGAGTGAGCGAACTGGCACGCGAGATCCGCTTGCAGTACGGGGACACGCGGCTGATTTTGATTTCCATTCTGAAAGGTTCGGTGATTTTTCTGTCCGATCTGGTTCGGCAGTTGCCGCCCAGCACGGAGTTTTATTTTTTGCAGCTGTCCAGCTATCGCGACGGGACAGTTCCGCACGGAAAGCCGGATTTCTACACACTGCCTGTGCCGGATCTTCGCGGGCAGCATGTGCTTCTGGTGGAGGACATTCTGGATACGGGGCAGAGCCTGGAATATGCGCAAAGGCATTTCCTGGAAATGAAACCCGCGTCTCTCCGAATTTGTGTTCTGTTGGCCAAAGAGGGATACGAATCATCACCGATGCCGAAGCCCGATTTCCTGGGGTTTGTGATTCCACGGGAGTTTGTGGTGGGGTATGGGCTGGATTACCAGGAGCGGTATCGGGGATTGCCGGAGATTGGGATTCCGGCGGATTTTTGAACAGATGGGATGGACCGGGGAGAAAGCGGTTTATCTCGGCCCTCAGCGGTGCTTGAGCGCTTCCTTGATGAGAGGCTCGACAGGGCTGTCTTTGCCGACAATTTCCACGGCTTCACTGACCGCGCGATGGGCCACCGAGGGTTTGCAGCCAAGCGCGATCAATGCCTGCACAGCTTCCTCAAATGCCCCCCCGGAGATCGGCGGAGGTCCCTCGACGATTTCTTTACGGACAGCCGTTTTTGCCAGCGCCAACAAAGACTCTTTATCTTTCAGATCGAAAATCAGGCGTTCCGCCCGTTTCTTGCCGATGCCCGGCACACGGCACAAGCCACGTTGATCCCCCGCCTGGATTACGGCTGCAAATGCCTCCGGCGAGAAGGTGGAAAGAATATCCAACGGTGTCTTGAATCCGATCCCCGGAACCTGTGTCAGGATCTGGAACAATTCTTTTTCCTGGGAAGTGGCGAATCCGAACAGGCGGACATCATCCTCTCGGAACACCAGAGTTGTATAGACGAAAACTTTTTCCCCCGTTGTGGGCAGTTTCCCAAACGTCGAATAGGGAATGGCAACCTCGAATCCCACACCCCCGATGTCGATGACGGCGCGATCCTGGCTTTTTTCACGCAGTACCCCGTTGAGAAACGCGATCATTGTCTCCCTCGCAACCGGATTTCTTTCATGATTCGGCTGTGTACATAAGTCAGCGCGGCTGCCAGCGCATCCGCCGCGTGTTCCGATTCAGGCGGTTCGGGAAGTCCGAGCAACAGCTGCACCATTTTCTGGACCTGGTTCTTGCTCGCCCGGCCTTTTCCCACGACGGCGTTCTTGATTTCAGTGGGGCTGAATTCATCCATCGGCAAATCGGCCTGCGCTCCCGCGACAATGGCCGCCCCCCGCGCCTGACTCATCGCCAGGGCAATCGACACATTCCGGTGATAGACCAGTTTCTCACAGGCCATGCGCTGGGGCTTGTACTTCGCAATGATTTCTTCGATCCCGCGATGGATGGTCAGGAGCCGCTGCGGAAAGGAATCGTTCGAATCGGTTTCGATGGTCCCAGATGCCACCAGCCGTGAATCCCGGCCCTGTGCGTCAATCACGCCATATCCGACGGCCCGCACGCCCGGATCGATCCCTAATACACGCACGGTTTCTCTGCTGTTCATGACATGCGAACGGTATCCCGTTTCATCCCAAGAGGCAATCCCTCCAACCGTCATCCTTTGCAGAGCGCCTTACTTCGATAAAATACAAATATGATCCAATTGAGAAAGGAAGAAGCTAATGTCTCAAGCAGGAAAACGATTTCAATGGGGAACGGCGGTGGGGGGGATACTGATTGCCGTCTCGCTTCTGGGACTTTCTGCGTCGGGGCTGGCGGTTGAAAAGGGCGATCAGGCCATCCCCTTTGAGGCAAAGGACACCAATGGGAAAAAGATATCTCTCAAACAGTATGAAGGAAAACTGGTTCTTTTGGATTTCTGGGCGAGCTGGTGCCCACCGTGCAAGGCCGAGATGCCGATCATTTTGAAAGTCCACGAAAAATACCAGAAACAGGGTTTCGAGGTCATCGGCTTTGTCCAAGATGATGAAGCCGAGGGAGCATTGGATTATATCAAAGAAAACAAAATTCCCTGGCGGCAGATTCTGGATGACGCCGAATACCAAGGCAAATTCGGCGACCTGTATAAGGTCCGTGGAGTTCCGACATGTATCCTGATCGGACCCGATGGGAAAGTGATCGACACACTGGCACGGGGTTCCCGGCTGGAGTCGCTTGTCCGGGAGCATATCGCCTCTGTTACGAACAAAGAACCGATCAAGCTAGAGGAAGATACTCCGAAGAAACAGGAATCGGCCAAAACAG
>JAKPRU010000910.1 GCA_029557025.1 Candidatus Omnitrophota bacterium
GTCTATATGATCCTGGCCGGCATCCTGGAATCGTTCGCCACGCCGTTGGTTATCATGGTCAGCGAGCCACTGGCTCTGCTGGGTATTGTCTGGGCCTTGTTGCTCACCAAGACACCATTCGATGAACTGGCCGGATTCGGGGCGATCTTTCTGATCGGCGTGCTGCCGAACAGCCCGCTCATCCTGCTTCATATCGTACAGGTCATGCGCCGCGAACGTTCGTTCACGCGGGAACGCGCCATGATGATCGCCGGATACAGTCGGCTCCGACCCATTCTCATGACCGTGGGAACAACCGTGCTGGGCATTTTGCCCATGGCCTTCAAAACAACCGACAATGCAACCTGGGTCCCGTTCGCGCGCGTAACCATCGGCGGCCTGCTTTCATCGACTGTCCTTACACTTTTCATCATTCCGGGAGTCTACTTCGGCCTGGAGGATCTGAAGCGGCTTGTGGGACGCGGAATTCGCTGGATCATCAGCTGGCGGTGGATATTCGTTTTCTGGAGCGATCGAAAACGGTCCGAACTGCGCAATCGACTCACCGAGTATCATCGGAAACCGGAACGTGAGGAACCTCTCGTAATCGTCACAAAGAACCTCACACGCATTTATGCCCCACCTGTTCTCGACCGAATCAAAGGATACTTCCACAGGATGGTATGGTGGGGACCCGCCGGATCTCCCGTTCTTGGACTTCTGCCCGGTGAACGGCCCCGGCTCGGATTCACACCGGATTGGGATCGAGAACGAATCCAGGCAAGAAAGAAAGCGCTGGCCGGAATCGAACTGGAAATCCGCGCCGGTATGTTTGGCCTTCTCGGACCGAATGGCGCAGGAAAAACCACGTTCCTCCGGCTGTTAGCCGGGATCGATCAGCCCACACGGGGCTATATCTCCATGCTGGGCTATGATTTCGCCAGGGAGTTGAAACATGCCCGCAAGCAGATCGGATACCTTCCGCAGGAATTCGGCGTGTATGGTTCCCTGACCGCTTACCAGTACTTGGATTACATGTCTCTCCTGAAAGGGATGAAAGAAAAGAGGGAAAGGCGAGAAGCCATCGACCGTGCGCTGGACATGGTGAATCTCACGCATGTTCGGGAAGTGCCCGTAGGGAATTTCTCCGGCGGCATGATTCGTCGAATCGGTCTGGCGCAGATCTTTCTCAAGCCCCCGAAAGTGCTGATCGTGGATGAACCCACAGCCGGACTGGACCCGCTGGAACGAATCCGATTCCGAAACCTGTTGACAAGTCTGGCGGTCAACCGGGTTGTGATTCTCTCTACACATATTGTGGAGGATGTCGCCCACAGCTGTCCCCGCCTGGCGATTCTCCAGGAAGGCCGAATCACTTTTGCGGGTGAAACCGAAGACTTGGTGCGCACTGCCGAAGGCTGTGTGTGGGAGCTGCTGACTCGGGATACCGATCTCTGGAAAGCGCTTCATGCAGGCCATCGAGTGGTGGCACAAATTCAGACACCTCAGGGAATTCGAATGCGGATTGTCTCAAAAACAAGTCCGCATCCCCAGGCGAGAATCCTGCCGCCCACCTTGGAGGACGCTTACATACTCCATATAGCAGAGAAACAGAATCACTCGGAAGTGGCGGTCGGCAAATGAGAGAAGAAATCTGCCGGGTCTTCCTCATGCTCCACCGTTCCATCTTTCGTTCTGGAGGTTTGTCAATGAGAAATCTGGTCCGGATTTGCATCGGAGCTCTTCTATGGATGGGAACACCGGAGGCCTTGCACAGCCAACCGGAGGCCCCCGCACCCACCGCAGAATCCGCTGTCCCACCTGCACAGGAAACACCCACCCCGGAACCCACGCCCCCGCCGGACCTGATCCTCACCCTGGGGGATGCTGTCGGCATGGCCCTTCAGAACAATCCCGATCTGCGCCAGGCCCGCACAAGCCTGGAGGCCGCCGACGCCGACTTCGACCTCTCTCGCTCTCCCTATCGCCCTCTGGTCGATCTCAATCAAACCGCCTCTGCACGATTCATCGGAGTCCATGAGATCGCGGGACGAACCGTGTTCAACCCAACTCGATCTGCGCAAGAAGGCCAGGCTGTCTACGACCGATTCGGAAGCCATGACTACCGCGAGGACGATCATGAACAGGCGGATTTCTCTCAAAGCATTACCCGAACATTCCGCAACGGGCATCGTCTCCAATTCCAGACAACGCAACATCTTTACCAGGACAGCCTGGCTTATTACGACGATGATCCCGACAAAGGTTCCGACTTCCAGAGCAATGCGCGACTCAGCTACACCATTCCGTTTAATTCACGCGAGAAGCGGCGCATTCGGCGCGATCTCGAAAACGCCGACCTCGCCCATCAACAATCTCAATTTGCCCTTGTCACCGAAGAAGAAAACCTTATTTATCGGGTCAATGTGGCGTATTGGAATCTCAAGTACAGCGAGGAAGACCTTGCGATTCAGAGGGATTATCTGAGCCAGGCCAGAAAGACCTATGAGTTTTACCAGATTCAGAATGAATACGGATTTGTGTCCGACTTCGATGTCAAGCAGTCCCGCGTGGCCATGCGGAAAATCGAAGCCGGTCTCCTGGCCGGCGAGGCCGGTGTGAAAGACGACTACGAGGCGCTGAATCTTCTCCTGGGAACACCGATCAATTATCGTATCCAGCTGACCGATCCGCTGGAAGTCTCGAAAAGTGAAAGGCCGGCGCAGGAATACCTCGACCTGGCACTCTCCACGAATCTGAACCTGGAGACCATTCGCTTGAATCTGAAACAGAACGAGAACGACTTAGCGGTCACTCGTCTCGGCCGGCAGCCGACTGTCGAGCTGGTGAACAGCTACCAGCGGGATGACGGCGGAGACAACATGGCGAATTTTCAGTTCCAGGTGTTATGGCCCTTTGGGGATGGGGGGGCAACCCGGGCACGGGTGCGAGCCTCCGAAAGTCGCCTTGAAGAACAAAAAATCCGGCTGTGGGAAGAGGAACGCGCGCTCCGCCAGGAGGTCATTCAGGTCCTGCGTCAAATTGAGACCGCCAAAGAGCAACTGAAAATCAACGAAGAAAATGTCCGGCTGGCAAGAGAGGCTATGGATATCGCCGACTTCAAATTTGAAAACGGTCAGATCGGATTCCGTGACTTGCAGGACGCGCAGATCGACCTTGCCAACAGCCGTGTCAGCTGTGCCGGAACCATTCGAACCCTCAATGTCTCGTACGCTGCGCTGGAAAGCCTGATTCACGAGCATTGAGGGAAGGATTCTTTGGTGAGAGCGACCGAAAGAACCGCCGGTTCAGCTCCGTCCCATTGGGGGATAAAAGGGGTGGGGTGAGGGTAATTCTTATTACTCATCCGTCCACAATATCCCTTCCGTCCGTCACAGGCTTACCCCTGCCGCACAAGATCAAGAAATTTTTCCTGCATATTGCCATCAAGAAAAAAGGTGGTATAATCGAAATTGAGAATAGAAAGTCTTGGCTGGCCGCAGGGCGCGGCGTAGCGCAGCACAGCAAAATTGTGCGGTGCTCGGCCTACGGAGCAAACCTGGTGAATGCCGACGCAGGTCAGCAAAGGCGTGAGAGACCCGGCGCGCGCCGGGTTTCTTGCTTTAATGGAACCGCCGCGTCCCATCTCCCCAAATACCCTCGTTCCTGTATAATCCGTGTCAAGGGGAAATCCGATTATCCGGGTGTCCCCCGTCAACTCTCAGGGAAACAACCCCAATGTGAGAGATAGCGATGTCTCAATGGAAACATATAATCCTGGTTGCGATGTGCGGATGTGGGCTTGGTTGCACCTCGGAACAGCTCTCCCAATTTGTGCCTCATCAATTCTTCGGGAAAGCCACTCCCGCAACTGCGTCGCCGGCACAACCGCCATCCGAAATCTCATCGGATACAGCACGGATTTACGTCATCCGAAACGATGCCGAGATGGTTCCACTCGATTACAGTATCCTGCTTGATAAGAATCTCATGGGCAAACTGGAGGCCAATGCCTCGTATTTGTCCACGACGGTGGAACCGGGAACGCATGTCGTTCGATGCGAACCCTCCGTAGGCTCCAGCTTTTACGGGAAACAGGTGGAATTGACGGCAGAGGGGGGACAGGATTACTACCTGGAAGCCCATCTTCGATATATCAATTTTTTTGATACCGGCGATCTGACTTTTCGATTGTTGAAACCGGAGACCGGCAGAGACCTTGTCAAGAGATTCTCCGGCCGGGAACAGCCCGGCCCCAAAGCCGCTTCTTCGGGCGATACCATCCGAAAGATTTCGGAATAGAGCGGGCATTGTCCCACGGAGGCTGAACCGGCTTCTCCATCCTGCTGATTTGCGAAATAGCCGTGCAACCGGATTTTTACAAGGAATATGCTGTTGTCGACCGAACCCATTGGTGGTCCATTGGGCGACGCAAGATCATTCTGACTCTGTTCAACCGCCTCATTCCTCCGAATCCTCACCAGCGAATCCTGGATGTGGGAATCGGTTGCGGAGTGATGCTGGCGCATCTTGCTCCCCTGGGGCGGGCCGTGGGCTGTGACCGCAGCGCAGAAGCCCTGCGTTACGCGCGAGAAGCGGCTTCCGAATATCTCCCCGCATCCGCCAAATCGGCCCTCCCCGATCTGATTCAGGCCGGAGCAGAGCATTTGCCGGTCGCGGATCGGTCGCTCGATCTGGTTACTTTATTCGATATCTTGGAGCATGTGCCGGATGACCGGGGGGTCTTGCATGAGGCGTTTCGGGCGCTTCGTCCCGGAGGCATGTTGTGCGCAACCGTTCCGGTCCATCCATGGCTTTGGGGCAACCACGATCTGATCAGTCATCATCTGCGACGTTACCGCACCGGCGAACTGGAGGGCAAGATGGCGGACTGCGGCCTGGAAATCTTCTATCGGACCTACTTCAATACGATCCTGTTCCCAGTTGCGGCGCTCATACGATTGGGCCGACGAATGTGGGGAGGCAGAGATCTGAGCACAATGGGGGATCTCTCCATCGATCGGTCCGAAGTACCGTCGGACTTCTCCCTGACAGGGCCTGGTTTGCTGAATGACCTTCTTGCCTGGGTTTTCTCCCAGGAGGCGAAATGGCTCCGCGTTTCACGGTTCCCGTTCGGTGTCTCGCTTCTCTGCCTGGCAAGAAAATCCGACCCCGCTTCCGGGCATCAGAATACCGTATAGATGAACGGGGCTAGCGCAGACCCCTGAGTCAAAACAATCAGCAGACCCAATCCCAATAAGCACAAAACAATCGGCAAGAGCCAGAACTTCTTATTGGTCTTGAGAAACAACCAGAACTCTTTGATGAATTCGGATTTGGCCATAATAACTCCTGAAATGTGCCCTAAAACTGATGCTCATAATGGTCCCTGGGACGTTGCTCCTTCTTTACAATCCAATAAGAGGACTGCTCGGACGACCACTTTCGATCCAATGGGTCCCGACCGAAAAGACGCATGATGAACCCGACAGGACATAATACCACATAGTAAAACAACGACAGCAGGAGACAGGTGTTAAACCGGCCCAGTCCGTGCGCAAATCGCATCCAGCCTGCATGAATCTCACGCAAAACCGAGGGCCACACCGTCCCCCACACGACCAGCGCACCACCCAGCGCACCCACGGCATCCCGCGCAATCCCGTGCCCCCTCCACCACAAGAGGCCCGCCAGCGCAAGCAGCACGCCGCCAACCAGCCAGCCGAAGGATCGCAGATCCCTCGGCGTGGCCACGGATTGGGATGATTTTGCCGTTGTATTCATCGAGTCATTTCCCCATCATCGGCGATCATCAGGCCGATTGTGAAGATTTTCTTTTTCGGAACCGAGATATTGACCGAGTTCTTATCGCCGCTGACCGACAGTTTCTTGACCGATTCCTCATTGAGATTGAGCAACTCAGCGGATTTGATTTTCCGGAAACAGTGAATGGTCCCCTGAACCGTCTTGTCGGTCGGATTGAACAGGCGCAGAACAACCTGCTGAGATCGCTCTGCCCGTTTCATTGCGGAAAGAATAAGCGTTTTCGGCTCAATTTTAAAGAATGAAAGGCTCTTGGGCAGATCGCCGGCGTGCGGCCCGACTTGGGCGATTTCCATCGGAGTGGTGAGCCGTTCGGCCTGCTCATACACATTGGCCTTGCTCCATGTCCCGGCGTGAGGATAGATCGCATAGCGGAATTCATGCTCGCCGGGGGACTGCGAAAGTCGCATTTCCGGGTGACGTTCCCAACGCCAACTCACCGTCGCAAGCGCAATCTCAAAAGCGCGCATCAGGGTTACGACAATCGCTTTTTCCTGATCGTCGGTGACCTCATATTCGCGCAGGCCGTCGTTGAGAATCGCGAGGCCGACATTCCCATCGCTGACATCCACAAACCGATGCTGAGGATGTGTGGGGTTGTCCTGGCCGTACCACACACTGGACGGGTCCCGCTCAATGGGGCGTTCCACCACGTCGAAAGCCACCTCTGCGCTGGAATGATCGGCATCCAGGAAAGTCGGGAACACAACGCGCAGCCGGTGATTGTCCGCCTGGTTGTTGAACCGGGTCACAATCTCCACCATCTTCGATCCGCGACGTAACGTGATAAAGGAGCTGATCGGCAAGTCCACCAGGACCTCGGACCGTCGAGCGTCATCCCCGTTCCCATCCAAACGCCGGACCTCATCGCCACGGCCCTCAACCAGGCATTTGGGAACTCGCATCGTGATATCCACCTGGTATGTCGCCAACAGCGGCCCCCCATCCACCAGGGAGATTCTCGCTGCATGACCGTGACTGGAGATAACCGAATTGTAGGCCGGATGGACATGCTGCCAGGCAACCCCCGCCTCGCCGTCATCCTGGAATCGATGCAGGCCGGTGAATGTGTGACCGGTTTCCTTATCGAACACGGTCAAAGTCCCGTCGTTTTCGATCTTCACGCGAAGATGCTCGTTCTCCATCGAATTGTGGCCGTCCACGAGGGAACCATGCAGCCGGTTCGCCAGTTTCTGCGGAACAATTTTCAGCGTCTTATATCCGAAGGCGGGGATGTTCTCCAACGCAACATGAACCTCTGTCCGAACACCGGGCATCTCCATCGTGGCATCGCCCAGATGACGAACCACTGGCTCCATTTCGTACCGGGCGAATTCCCAGCGATCCAGTCGTTTATCCGTCTCGCCATCGTGGATCGTAAACTGATCGATTCCCAGTTCTTTCGGCAGGTCAATTACCACCGTGCCGACTTCGGATCGTTCAAATGGTGACGGATTGAAAACGGTCAGTGCAATCTGGTCGGCGGCGAAATCGGAGTTGTCGATCCGCAACTGAATGTCCTGGAAAGCATAACGTTGAAGCCCTTCTGCAATGCCAAGGCACTGTTCCAGCCGGTTGTGGACATCTCGCTCGATCTGGTCCACTCCGGCCCCGGCAATGCTGTCATGAGGATGGCAGGAAAGAAGAAATTTCCAGGCAAGATCCAATAGTGTGCGTGGGTACTCATATCCCAGAATGGAGGCAATAGTCGCAAACGGTTCTGCACCACGCTGAAGAGCCATCTCCGCCAGCGCATTTTTCCGTTTCATCCGGGTGCGCGCGGAGGTGACATCGCCATAGAGATGATATCTCGTTCCGAGCAGACGCGGGGTGCGCCGTTCGCCTTTCAGAACCACCAGGCCCTGCGCCTCTTTCCGTGCCTTGTTGATCCATTCCTCCAGGCTGCTGTGGAGAATCGTATCTTCCAGGTCCAGTTTCTGCGCTTCTTCAATAATCCGAATCTCCGAGAGGTCCGGTTCCGTGCTGTCCATGCCCATCATATAGGCAAGATACCGCGAGGTGCATCGCTCTTTTTCCAATTCCCTCAGATGATCCAGCGAGGGCTTGATCCGGTCCTTGTTGAATCCTCGAATGGGATCGACCAGGAAATGATGCCCCATATGGCGACCCATCCGGCACAGATGGAACGGCATTCCGCCGCTTTTGTAAGAGTATGTGCGTTCGTTGATTTCTGTCCCATACACCACGGGCCGAAAAACATGGAAGAAGAAATTGTACCGAGCAAAACTCCCCATTCGTGAGGCAAACGAGCGGGACCCATCGGGACTCTCAAACCAGAACTCCGACTTGGATTCTGTGAATTGAATACCGTGATAGAACAGAATCGTGTCAATCCCGAATCCCTGGTAAATCTGTGGCATCTGGGAGGTCTGTCCGTACGAAAACGGGCTGTAACCGACCTTATTGACTCGTCCGAATTTCTCGGCAACCCGATGCCCGACCACCAGGTTGCGTACCAGCGATTCGCCGTTCACCAGAAACTCCTCCGGGCAGCAGTACCAGGGACCGACCTGGAGTCGCCCGGATGAGACATGCTTCCGAACGGTCTCCTCCTTTTCTGGACGAACCTCCAGGTAATCCTCCAGCGGGATAGTCTGCGAATCCAGCAAATAGGCGTGATACCGCGGCTCCACATCCAGAATATGCAGCAGCTTGTCCATAAATTGGACCAGCATCATGCGCGTTTCCTGGAAATTGTAGAGCCACTCCCGGTCCCAATGCGTATTGGAAATGACATGACATTCGAACGATTTCGGACGGGCCATAATTCACCTCAGAAAAAGAAAAAAATGGAGAATATCCGTAAATGGTAATGGAAAACGGTCATTCTTGGAAAGTCAGTCCGGCAGAATTGCGCGCAAAATCTCCGTGAGATCCGCTGCAGAGACCGGGCGGGGATTCGCTTTCAGAGACCCCGACGGCAGGCTTTCCCGAATAAGGATGTCCATGTCGGACCTGGGGATGCGGTAGCCGCGAAAATCCGGCGGGATTCCCATACGCCGAAAGAGGTCCGCAATCCATTCGATCACCGGAGCCTGAACTACTGCCGAAAGCCGTTCGTATTTCTCCCGGACAACCGGCTCATTGAACCGCATGACCGGAGGAAGCAGAATTGCGCAGCAGAGACCATGCGGGATTCGATATCGAATGCCCATCGGGTGAGCCACGCCATGAACCGCTCCCAATCGCGCATTCGCCAATGCAATCCCGGCCAACATACTCCCATCGGCCATGGCAATATGCGGCTCGATTTCCTCCGTTCCCTGAGCGATCTTCTCGATATTTCCGACAAGCAATCGAAAAGACTCGAATGCCGACGCATCAGTCAGGTGATTGGAGCCAAGC
>JAKPRU010000929.1 GCA_029557025.1 Candidatus Omnitrophota bacterium
GAATCACCGTCTGTTTGAGACTTCCCTGGAATCCCTGCCTGTTTTCGGGACTATTGCGTCCCGGTTCAATGATGATGGGATCACTGCGTTATACGGGGCTGTTGTGCGTTTGATGAATGAACGGACGAACTGCAACTGGCAGTCGTCTTTTCCGCCTCCAGACCGGAAGGTGCCTTCATCGGCGGACATACTGATACCGGGTTCCCGCGTGCGGTATCTCTCGGAGATTGCCGATACCGTGGAGACGTATCATCGTAATGCCGCAAGGCAGGCAGGTATTGTCGAAGCGATCTGGCAGATTGACGGCGCGCTGAATATGCTTGGCGATGACGCGCGTGAGGCGCGTGTCGCCTTGGAAAGTCGCCGGGGGCAGTTGTCTGGAGAACTCTCTGAGGACTGCCGTGGCATCCTGGAACGAATCCCCGTGGTGCGCGACCAATACATGCAGGATGAAATGGTGTATACGGTGAGAGGAAAGGAAATAGGAACCGCCCTCACGCGAAAAAGTCTCTCGGGAATACGTATTCCGCGCGTCGCCTTGCCTCGTTTTGCCAATCCCGGCGATATTCTTCGCTGGGTCTACCGCGAAAACCTTCCCGGGCGTTTCCCTTTCACCGCGGGTGTATTCCCCTTTAAACGCGCAGATGAGGATCCCACCCGCATGTTTGCCGGGGAAGGCGGTCCGGAACGGACCAATCGGCGGTTCAAATTCCTTTCGCACAATCACGAGGCAAAACGTCTCTCCACTGCTTTCGACTCCGTGACCCTGTATGGCTTCGACCCTGACGAACGACCGGATATTTATGGCAAGATCGGCACATCCGGTGTTTCCATCTGCACCTTGGATGACATGAAAGTTCTGTTTGACGGTTTTGACCTCTGCGGCAAGAATACAAGTGTATCGATGACGATTAACGGGCCTGCGCCCATTATTCTGGCCATGTTCTTCAATGCGGCCATTGACCAGCAACTCCGGCGCATCGAAGCCGAATATGGGCGCGCCCTGTCCCCGGAAGAGATCGGGCGGTTCAAGACCTGGGCGCTTCAGACTGTGCGCGGCACCGTACAGTCTGACATTCTGAAAGAAGACCAGGGGCAGAATACCTGCATATTTGCCATTGACTTCGCGCTGAAAATGATGGGCGATGTTCAGGAGTTTTTTATTACCCACGGCGTCCGCAATTTCTATTCCGTGTCGATTTCGGGTTATCACATTGCCGAAGCCGGGGCGAACCCGATCTCGCAGTTGGCCTTTACGCTCGCCAATGGTTTCACCTATGTGGAATACTACCTGTCGCGGGGCATGGATATTAACGACTTCGGCCCAAATCTCTCGTTCTTCTTTTCAAACGGTATGGATCCTGAATATACCGTGCTTAACCGGGTGGCAAGACGCATTTGGGCAATTGCAATGCGAGACAAGTATCATGCCAATGAGCGTTGCCAGAAACTGAAGTCGCACATACAGACAAGCGGTCGGTCTCTCCACTCCAACGAGATACAATTCAACGATATCAGGACCACCCTCCAGGCCCTTACCGCAATAAACGATCACTGCAATTCGCTGCACACAAACTCATATGACGAGGGAATCACCACCCCATCCGAGGAGTCTGTGAGGCGTGCCCAGGCCATTCAACTCATCATCAACAAGGAATTCGGGCCTTCCATGAACGAAAACCCGCTCCAAGGGTCCTTTTTCGTGGAACAGCTCACCGATCTCGTCGAGGAAGCCGTCCTGCGGGAATTCAGGCGGATTTCGGAACGCGACGGGGTTCTGGGCGCCATGGAAACGGGCTA
>JAKPRU010000945.1 GCA_029557025.1 Candidatus Omnitrophota bacterium
CGCCGAGGCGATAGATCCCATAGAAGAGGACAAAAGCGCATCCCAACATCATCACAACGCATTGAATCACGTCCGTATAGACCACAGCGGTCAAGCCGCCGCAGAGGGTGTAGAGGCCGATGAGGAATCCCATCAGCACAATGGAATAGAACAGGGGCCAGGCAGGCGGGCGAGCCGATTCGGCCGCCCGATCATGTAGCGCATCGAGATCTTCGCCCATTTGAAAGAGAAGAACGGGAACGTCTTTTCCCGGAGGAAGGTCTTTCAGGCGAGAAATGATCTCCTCCTTCAGCGGACTTGCTTCATCAATCAGCAGCAGGTTGGGGCGATGTTCCACAGCCATGGTGACCGTATCATCCACCGTCTCCATACGGAAGCAATCGTATTTCTTGCCTGCGACCGCATCCAAAACCCCGGTGACAGCGGCTGTCTCAGCCGGACTTACAATCACCGTTTTCGGATTCAGGTCGAGCAGCACATTCAACATCACAGCGGTGGCATACAACATGATCCCCAAATTGCAGGCCAGAAAGCTGCCCCAGATCAGCGCCGAGGTGGTTCGAACGGCAATGTTGTACCGTTTGCCGAACCATTCGGGGACTGTGGTGACGCCGGTACGCCAGAAAATGGGAATGAAGATGAATCCGGAGATAATCATCACCGGCACACAGCCGATCCAATCGAAATTGCCCATGACAATTCCGTACAGGTAGGCTGACCCGGCAATTCCCACAATGTCGATCGCGCCGATATCGCTGACCACCAGGGACATGCCGATGGCCCACCAGGGCAGTTTTCGCCCGGCCAGAAAATAGTCCTGGCCGGTTTTGATTCGGCGGCCCAGATAGACCCCGAATCCGACCGTTCCGACGAGGTAGATGAGAACGATGATGTAATCGATGATTGACAGGCCCATAATTCACTCTCATGCTTTTAAAATTTTTTAAGGATCAGGTATTCGGGCCTGGATGTCAACCCTGTTCACTCCTGTCCTCTTCTCTTCAATCCGCAATCCGCAATTGACAGCATTTCCTCCCGATCTCTCTGATATCGCAAATCCCGCAGCACCTCCGTATGTTTCGGACTGTACCCCCACAACCGCATCGGATTCACGAAGAATCGTCGGAAAACCTCCTCATCCGGTATCTGCCTTCGTGTCTGCACAACCCGGCGTTTCTGCCGCCATCTCGTCAGATGATCGAAGAATGCTTGCACGCCACACAGATGAAAGTACCCATCGCACGGCAACTGCATCAGCGCCTCCGTTCGATGGACCGCCAGCCGGAACAGCGCGGGCATGAGAACCGCCCAGTTCTCCGCTCCGAGGTTCTTATACATGGTCGCCAAGCTGTTGCGCTCGTAATAGACTGCCTTGCGACGATATTCGACCTGCGCCAGAGAAGCGTGTTGCCGGTGGTAAACCCTGGACCGTGGCGCATATCGGACCTTGTAACCGTACAGGTTCAGACGCCAACCGAGATCCACGTCTTCGTAAATCAACTCGTATTCCCGGTCAAATCCGCCTGCATCCACAAACAGGTCACGCCGGATCAGCATCGCGCCCCCGCAGGCGAACAAAAGGTCCCGTTCCGCCTCAACATCGCAGTCCTCATCGGTCCATTCGAATCCCTTCCCCAGCAGGTTGATTTCACCGCCCGCGAATTGTGTGCGTGTCCCATTCCAATTCAGAATATGACTTGCGACACAGTCCACATTGTTCCGTCCGGCGCATTCCATTGCCTCAATCAGCCATCGGGAATGCACACGCATATCATTGTTGAGAAAAGCGATCCACTCGGTTTGGGCGTGCACCGC
>JAKPRU010000549.1 GCA_029557025.1 Candidatus Omnitrophota bacterium
GAATGGAGATGACCAACCGGTAGTTGAAGTGTCCTGGAATGACGCGGTAGCGTTTTGTGATGGGTTGAACGCGATGTCTGGGAAAAATTATCCAGGAATGACTTTTCGCTTGCCAACGGAGGCGGAATGGGAATACGCCTGCCGCGCGGGAACCAGGACCCGTTTTTATTGGGGAGATGACTTGAACGAAACTCAATTCGTGGATTATGCCTGGGGATTAGAAAATTCAAATCTACGAAGTCATGCGGTAGGAACAAAGTTGCCGAATGCGTTGGGACTGTTTGACATGAGTGGAAATGTGGATGAGTGGTGTCAGGATTATGGGTATGGGAATTATCCATCGGGTGCGGTTGTTGATCCTAGAGGTCCTCAAAATGGCCCGGTACATGTTGCTCGGGGCGGTTTCTGGTCCTACGACACCGTAAGCTGCCGCTCGGCTGCCCGAATCGATTTGGTACCGGACAGCAGGTACGGCAGCCTGGGCTTTCGGATTGTGCTATCCCGGAGTAATACACCCACGCCAACACCTACACCTACACCAAATCCTCAAGGTCAAACGATAACCGTTCCTCTTCCCAACTTTCCCACCGGAGCCCAGCCGTTGGAGATGGTGCTGATCAAGGCTGGAACGTTTACCATGGGTTGCCCGACTGACGAACGGGGGCGATCGGGGACAGAGTGGCCTCCGCACCAGGTCACTTTGACCAAGGATTTTTACCTCGGCCGGTTCGAGGTGACCCAGGCTCAGTACCAGGCGATCATGACTAATAATCCAATCAGTCGTTATGGAATCGGATCCAATTATCCAGTTTATTATGTCTCTTGGTTTAATTGCGCGACCTATTGTAATCGTCTGAGTGAAAGAGAGGGATTGGTGCCGATTTACAATGAATCGACCTGGGCGGCGAACTGGAACGCCAATGGCTACCGGTTACCGACCGAAGCGGAATGGGAATACGCCTGCCGGGCAGGGACGACGACGCGATTTTCCCATGGGGATGTGTTGGAATGTGATGACGAGTGTGGTAGTTGCGCAAACCATGATCAATACATGTGGTGGTGTGGAGATATCAATCCATTTGGAACCAAAGAAGTAGGCACGAAGTTGCCCAACGCCTGGGGATTGTATGACATGCACGGGAATGTGTGGGAATGGTGCAATGACTGGTGGGAGGATTCATCGAATCGCGGGCCACAAGTTGACCCAAAAGGTCACGATTCGGGCTCCGCAAGGGTGGTTCGGGGCGGTTGCTGGGACTTCGACGCCAGGCTCTGCCGATCCCCGGTTCGTTACGCCGGCAGCAGCCCGAACGTCAGGGACTACGCCGGGGGCTTTCGGGTTTCCAGGACTAAATAGCCCTTTATTCATGGCCATTTCCCTTATCTTCGGATAATGAGTCAACCGGGGCAGTTCATCTTTTGGTTTCACGCCGAGGAATTCGAACGACTCCCCCAACCACTTCGATGAGTGTTCGCCAGCGTTCACATTCCCGGTAGCGCCGGCTCTGGAGATGTCCCCGGACGGCCAGCCAGGCCCCCGCTTGGCATGTTCGGCCAGATTGGGCCATACACGATGACGCGGAAAAATTCGCTGGGTTTCCCGGATACCGGCTTGTCAACGGCCAAGGAAAATATGCTGAAGGAGTGAATGTACCCTCTCACCCAGATCCCTACTATGATGCGTTACTCCGGCAAATCCGGGAGGCGGAGATTGCCCAAGCCGTCGGCCGGATTCGGGCGGTGCGTTCAAACACGCCGAAGACGGTTTACCTGTTGACCGAGATCCCCATTCCCGGGTTGCAGGTGGACGTGTTGATTGCCTATCGCGACCTCGTAAATCCCTCCCGGCTGGAGCAAACCCTGGAGGACCTGGGGGGAATCCTGCCGCTGAACGCCAAGTGGCTGGCCGGGCGGTTCCCGGAGCGGTGGGGGAGCGAGAATGCCGTGAACTGCGATATACGGCGATGGAAGACGACCGGGCCTGAAATCCTGCGCAATTTAAAATGGTCGCCTGTATATAATATATTATCTTATATACACACGACTACTTTAAATCCCTTCAAACTCTCGCTCTATCGATATAATTTACCGGGCCAGCGCCGTTCTTCCAAGTGCCTCTCCTGCTTCGGTCCCGCCGAGACCCAGGCGAAGCTGGCCACCTTGGTCGGTCCTCTGGCGGCGTTCGCGTGTCTCTCCCCCGCGGCGGAGTCGGCTTCTCCTCCCGCAGACGACAAACCGCCAGAACTTCCCGTCGTCGAATCGCCTGTTGTCCCCGCATCCGCGCCGTTCCCTCCCGGTCCGGAAGCCAAACCGCCGGAGCCTTCCGTGGACGAACATCTGCTATCGGCCTTCGATACCGTCGCCGGAACCGAGTTGCCGCCCGCGAATCGATTGGAGGACTTGTATCCCTGCCTGAACCAGCGGGTCATGACGCCGGCCGGACCCGCCACCTTGCTACAGTGCCTGGGGGAGGACACCATCCGGATCCAGGTTCCCGGTGAATAGGCAATGCGAGCGTAGGTTCTGGGGACTGTCCGGCTGATAATTCCGAATCGGGCGGCCGCCAATCGATCCCGGTTGGCTGGAGGGTCGATACCTCCCAGGGGAAAGAACTCGAGGTTGGTTCGCTAGTATTACGATTCTGTGGAAAGTATAACTGAGCTCCCCCTCCCCCGCCCCGGTTGATTTCCCTCTTGGTTTGGGTAGGGTATTTCCTCGGTTAATGTATACCTCCGGGGTAGGCAAAAAACGGAGGGCCGAAGGGGCCGTCAACATTGAATGGTACACATTTTTTTGATGCGTTTTTCGGATAGTTTCGGGCTCCCTAACGCTCAGAACTTGTCTTCAAGGATAACAGGCAGTATAATATTCGCTAAATACCTGTAATTCATAATCTTATCTGGATTGAGGGAACCAGCCATGAATTATCCGAGCGATCTGACCGATGCCCAATGGGAGGCCCTACGCCCATTGCTCGAATATACCAACGGGTATGGCAACCGGCGCCAACACCCCCTACGCCTCATGATCAATGCCATCTTGTATCTGGTCAAGACGGGGTGCCAATGGCGG
>JAKPRU010000956.1 GCA_029557025.1 Candidatus Omnitrophota bacterium
CCGGTGATTGGAAGAAGAAAGTGTGCTTCCCGCCCTTCTTTGCCAGGCAGGGACGCCTGACCCACTGGTGGGACAGGCGTCTCTGCCTGTCGATCGAGCTTTCTTAGGAGTTTCGGCTCCTGAGTCTGCGAAAGAGCCGAAACGTGGCGATCTCAGGCTCGCGCGTTCGAACCACGAGATTCCCACATCGCTTCGCTCCTAGGAATGACGCGCGCGAGCAAGGTACTGTCCCTCTCGCCACTGACGGGATTTGACATTATGCTAACCGGAAACAGAAGGGTAGTGCATTCCGGAAAGGAGAGCGTTCTCATGAGAGAGGCTCGAACATATCTATGCGTCGTATTGACGATCCTGCTTTCGTCGGCAATCTCCGGTTTCTCCCAGCCGGTTCTGGGACCATACCTGCAGAATATCAAATCGGATGGCGTCACCATCATGTGGGAGACCTTATCTCCCAGTGTCGGGAAAGTGGTCTATGGAGAAGATGAACTTTCCATGGCCGCAGCGGAGACCCAACCTCGGATGATCCATGAAGTCACCTTGACCGACCTGAAGCCGGGGACCGCCTATCGGTATCGGTGTTCCTGGGAAGACCAGCTTTCCCCATCGGCACAATTCCAGACCGCCCCGGCAGAGGGAACCCGGCAATGTCGGATTATTCTGTACGGCGATTCCCGCACTAACAGGGATGTCCATAAGCGGATTGCCACATTGATCGCGCGCGAATCCCCGGACTTAGTCCTTCATGCGGGTGATCTGGTCACCAGCGGAAGTGTGCGAGAACAATGGAAACGTGAGTTTTTCGACCCCATTTCTCCTTTTGCGGCTTCAACAACCTGGTTCACGGTTCCCGGAAATCACGAGCAGGAATCGGAAAATTATTACAACTATGTTTCCCTTCCGGGGAACGAGATGTGGTGGTCCACGGATTATGCGAACGTGCATATCATCGGATTGGATAGTTGCCTGCCGGGAGGGGAAGACAGCGAACAGTACAAATGGCTGGTTCAGGATCTTCAGAACAATCGGCAGGAATGGACCATCGTGCTGTTCCATCATCCGTTATTTAATGCGCATCCCACACGGCCCATGCCGGATTTCAAATGGGCTTGGCAAAGCCTTTTCCAGGAGTACGGTGTGGATCTGGCGGTGTCGGGTCACGATCACCATTATCACCGGACTTATCCAATCGGGGCGGTTCTGCGGGAGCCGCAGCGCGGGGTTGTGCATATCACCACGGGTGGTGGAGGTGCGTCGCTTTACCCGGTTGTGGGCCGGCCGTATTCCGCATTCCAGAGATCCTGCCACCATTTCGTTGTGCTGGATGTCGGTGGGGACCGCATTGTCGGGCGGGTAATCGACATCGAGGGGAAAGGCATTGATTCATTCATTCTGGACAAGCAATCCCTGGTGTCGCCTGAAGAGTATGTATCTTATGAATCACTCGTGTTGGATCGGGACCTGCGTCAAGCCGCCGATGAGATATTCCCCGTTCTAGCCGGTCGCCGCGGCCGGGAGACAGAGGTACATCTGCAAACCAAAACACAGTTTCAGGTTCCGATTGTCGTTGTCGGGCGATGGCTGGGAGGAAACTTGTGGAAGATCAATCCAGCGGAATTCCGCCTCCCCATTGAGCCTGGGCAAGACCTTGATTTGCGCTGCACAGCGCAGGCAGAACGGGAGAATGTCTATCCCCTGCCGACTTTAGACCTGGTGGTAAATGTTGCGCCGACCGTAAAGAATGTGGGATTTCGCAATCGGAACCTCTGGGTTCACCCGCTCAAAGTTGCCCTGGAGGAAGAGCTCAAGCCGAAGCGGATTCGTCATGCTCCGGTAATCGACGGACGTTTGGATGAAAAAGACTGGAGCAAGGCGCCGATGGTGGACCGCTTCCTTGTCGATGAAGGAACCGCTTTTCAGGAGAAGAAAAGCCAGGTCTTGTTTATGACAAATGAGGAGAAACTTTTTATCGGAGCGCACGTGGAACAGGACCCTGCGCGGCTCCAGGACCTGGAAGAAACCAGTCCGGATTACGAGCGAATGGACCGCGTGGAGAATATCGCTGTCTATATCTGGAACGGCCTGCGCTTCTATCAGTTTTTCATCGCCGCCACGGGGGACATTCTGGATATGCGCGGAAGTGATCTCAGTTGGAACAGCGATGCCATTGCGATGACCTCAGTTGACCCCGCGGGCTGGACGGTTGAGGTGGCCATTCCGCTTGCCGAAATGATCCGTGAGGCTCCTCCTCGCGCGGACTGGCGGATCAATGTCACTCGAATGGACGGGGTCACCGGACAGCGGGGCGAATGGATTCCGATATTCTCCGGAACTGGGCTGGACCCCTCCCAGTTTGCCCGGCTGAATCTGTAGCGCCGCAATCTTGCCGCTGCCGGTCCAAAATGGCAATATAAGACCGCTCTTACGAACAATTCCCAAGGAGGATCAGTTATGCCGGCATTTATTGATGTGGCAAAATGCGATGGATGTGAGGACTGCGTGGACTCCTGCCCCACCGGAGCGATCTCAGTCAATGATGGGAAAGCCAAAGTGGATGCCGACGAGTGCTCGGACTGTGAAGTCTGTGTGGACACTTGTCCCAACCAGGCGATTTCCATGAAGTAATAACAGAGAACGTACCTTTCACCGAGGGAAAATCGGGGAATGTCCGCAGGGCTGTTCCCCGATTTTTATTTTCCTTCATGGTGCACATACCATTCGTAGTCTTCGTATGGCCACGGGTACTCGGTTACCACACCGTCCTTGATCTCAATCACTTTCGTCGCCACCCGCCTCAGAAACCGCCGGTCGTGCGACACGAAAACCACCGTGCCGGTATAAGCCTCCATGGCTTCTGACAAAACTTCTTTGGAGATCAGATCGAGATGGTTGGTCGGCTCATCCAGCAGAAGCAGGTTGAATTCGCTGCACAGAAGTTTCGCCAATCCAAGCCGGGTTTTCTCTCCGCCGGAAAGGACACGGACCGGCTTGAGTACCTCATCCCCGGAAAACAGGAATGCTCCCAGAAGTCCCCGCAGATTCGCGCGGGTCTCCGGTGATGATCCGTCCTCCATTTCCTCCAGGATGGTTTGACGACCCACGAGGTTGTCTGCATGGTCCTGGGCCATGTAAGCCGGAAAGACATTGTAACCAATTTCCACACTGCCCGTGGTTGGCTCCTCACGCTGGTTCAGAATCCGCATCAGGGTCGATTTTCCCGCGCCGTT
>JAKPRU010000962.1 GCA_029557025.1 Candidatus Omnitrophota bacterium
GGTCACCGCCCCGGTCAGCAGATACGAACCGAGAAGCAGACTCGCCGCCAGGCCGCATAGCCAGGAACTGTCCGTTCCTCCGATTCGCGAGATGGCATCGAACACCGCCCCCATCGCGCAGCAGGAACACAACACAAAAAGAACCTGCATCCATCCGCCATTCGGCAGAAAAGAAAACAGACCATACAGGGTCGGCAAACGGTAATTCATCACCACACGAGGAACCTCAAACGGCCCGCGTGCATCGACCCGCGTAGATTCCACACAGGCCCCATACCAGTCCATCCCCTGTTTCATCAGGTAAAACGACTTGAGGTAACGGATGCCGTCAAAATTGTAACTGAAATCGGCCGGTTCCGTGCGGCTGAGTTGGCGGACGGTTTTTCCCAACCCGATCCCGGATACACAGAACACAATGATCGCCAGTGCCGCTAAAAGCCGGGGAATCCATCGCGGATGACAGGAGGAAAGAATGTAACAGCCTCCGATCACCACACCGGAAGAGACAAGTGCTAAGATAAACCCCGTGATCGAAAAAGGGACCTTGATGAGAACGGGCAGCAGCTGTTCGGGAATGACGATCCATCGGGAAGTGGAACAGAAAGCCCAGACTGATATGGCGACGGAGATGGAGAAAAGCCACCAGATTGCCGATTGTGGACTGCGAATTGTGGATTTGAGAGAGAAAATAACCCCCGCCAAAAACGCTGCCGCGAGCCAGGATGCCTGTGTGGAAAAATGGGGCCACAATCCGGCCAACACCAGCAGAATCAAGACAAGATCGGAGAGGATCGCTTTCACGTCGGATGTTTCAGCCCATCGGATTTTTTCATTCGAAGAAGTCGAAAACCGGCTTTTGCCTTCCGCAAAAACTCATCCCAGCTGCGGACCGCAATAACTCGACGGGCAAGATACCCGGGCCGCATATAGAAACGTCGATATCCCCGCTGCATGAGGGCAATCAATTCCTCGCGAGTTAATATCTCATCCCAGACACGCGGCACAAAACCCGGTCTGGGATCGCAAGCAAAATCCCGCCAGAAATCCCGCTCATACAAACCCGTTTCAAGCCCCAGCCGGTACAACTCGGTCGCCGGGAACGGCGTGGTGATCGCAATATGTGCATAGTCCGGGTTCAACTTGCGGGCGAATCGGAACGTGTCCTCGATCTGGTCAACAGTTTCCGTGGGATTGCCGATCATAAAATAGGCCAGCGTCGCAATGCCGCGCTCGCGGGTCATACGAAATACCCGCTCAGTGTGTTTCAGGTCGATCCCCTTCCGCAGAATTCTCAAGATATCGGGATTGCCGGATTCAACACCATAGTGGATACGTATACACCCCGCCTCCGCAAGCGCGTCAAGAACTTTTTCATCCATCGTGTTGACATGTGCCCGAATATCCCAGTGGATTTTTAACCTTTTCTCTTGAATGAACCGACAAACCTCCAAAACGCGGTCTTTCCGTATGGAGAACGTATCGTCATAGACGAAGATTTCTTTGATGCCGCTATTCGCGCACAGTTCCATTTCCCGGACCACACTTTCGGCGCTCCGGTATCGGAACGTTTTGCCGAGGTGGGGCCGGTCGCAGAAGATGCAGCGCATGGGGCATCCCCGACTGGTCATCATTGTGGTGATCGGGGTTGCCTTTGCCAGAACCGAGTAATACCGTTCCTGTGGAACCAGGTGACGCGCGGGTAGCGGCAATCGGTCCAGATCGGACAGAAGCGGCGGCAGCGGATTCAGACGGATCTCACCATTCTGTTTGTAGCCCAATCCCGGAATGAGAAGGAAATCCCCACCCGAATCCAGCGTTTCAAGAAATTGCGAAAAAGTTTCCTCGGCCTCACCCCGCAAGATGTAATCGACCTGCGGGATGGAAAGGGTCTCTTCGGGATAGATGTAGACATGCGGCCCGCCCAATAAAACAGGGATCGAGGGGTTTGCCTCCTTCACCGCCTTCGCGGTGAGAACGGCATCGATCAGGGTAAATGTCATCGCCTGGATACCGACCAGATCGGGCTTGCGCTCGCGAATGGTATCCGCTATGCGTTCGTGTTCGATGCGTTCCGCAAGGCAATCAAGAATCTCCACACTGTGCGAGGTGTTTGTCTCGGCAAATGCGGCAACATAGAGTAATCCGAGTGGCGGATACAAACCCGTTTCCTCGTCCACCACGGCGGGCACATTGGTGGTGATGATATGCGAGTCGGGAGGTTGAATGAGCAAAATCTTCACGAGAACTCACCATTCCAATCCGGCAAACGCTTGGATTACCGTAAGCGCCCCGATCATTCTGTGCAAGTCACGCAGAGAAGTCCATGCCGCATCCCGCGCTGCTTCCGACAAATGCGTTTTTTCTCTGTTCTCGACCCAATGAATCTGTTGTATAATCGGAGTGTTGAGACACCAATTCCAATACCTCGGAGGGACGTGATGGGGTCAAAATCTGTCGCGTTCAAAGTCACTCTCAGCCTTCTTCTTGTGGGATTGCTTTTCCCTGTTGCCGGAAATGCGCAGGAGAAAGCATCCGGCACAGTGCAGGAAGCCACGCCGCCGAATGATGAGGAACTTCTCGGAAAAGCCTTCGCCCTGATACAAAAAGCGGCTTTCAAAGAGGCCAGGCCTATCCTTCAAGGCATTGTTGACAGGCAGAAGCAGAAACCCGCCCTTCCTTATGTGAAGGACGATACCCTCCATATATACACACACAACCAGAGTGAAATCATCGCGTTCAGCGCCATAGACCAACTTCCCGAAGAAAAACAAAAAGAATTGAAAGAAAAAGTGTGGCCGTGGGCGATTGAACTGGAAAAGACTCATCCCTGGAAGAATATCTCGTTTGAAAATCCGATCCTTCCCACCGCCTATTTTGCTCTGGCACACATCTGTACCGAGGAAGGCGATCTCAAGAAGGCAATGGAACACCTGAAGAGTTCCGTTGCGGCCTGGCCGGACTACACACCGGCCCATGCGGAGATTGTCTACCTCCTGATGCGCGAACGCAATTTCGACGAAGCAAAAAAGGTTGCGCAGGAGGCCATTGACAAACATTCCTACTTTTCTCCTGAGGGCCGGTCGCGCCTGTTCCGCCATCTGGGATACATTGCTATTGAAGAAGGGCAACTGGAAGAAGCGGAAAGGTTATTCAACGAATCCCTGAAACTGGAACCGGATAATCCCAGCGCGAAACAGGAGTTGGAGTATATCAAGCAGCAGCGTGACAAGAAGCAACAGTAAAGAACCAGGCAGACACGCCTGCCCCACTGGTGGGACAGGCCTCCGTGCCTGTCAATGATCCCAAACTTGCGAGAGAGCTCCCTCCCCCGAAGATCGAGGGGAAAACAGGCGGGGTTGACCGGATCTCGCAAAACTTCTCGGCGTGACGGTTGTGACGGAGCTTTCTCAAGAGGGATGGTGGCGATGTCATCCTGATGCAACCTCACCGCGACCCTCTTCCGCCTGAACCTTGATTCGCTTGATTACTCCATTGCCCTGATTTTTCTTTTTCTTCATCATGGGCATCCTTGAATCCTCCGAATCACCATTCAGACTTCTCTATCTCATCCATGCCGAATGCCTGTTAAAATCTCCCGTCGCGGACCTCAAAATGCGTCGGCTTGTCCAGCGTCGGACCGCCGATCAGCACCCAGTAGGCCACCCACTCGATGACTCTTCCGATGGGAACTGTGGGATACCCGAACAAGGCCATTGATTGCGCGGAGTTGCTGATCAGCGCGGTCTCCGACTCGGAGCCGGTGAACACCGGCTCCCGTCCCAGCAGATGCCCCAATCGGCGGGCCATCCAGCGGATTGAAATAATCTCCGGGCCGGTGACATTGAGAATCCTCGGAGGCGTATCGCACAAGGCAAACGACTGCAAAACCCGCGCGTTGGCGTCTCCCTGCCAGATGATGTTCACATTCCCCATAGTCAGGTCGATTGGGATTCCGGCATGGACCTTCTGAGCAATGTCCAGAATAATGCCGTAGCGAAGTTCCACCGCGTAGTTCAACCGAAAAATAAGCACTTTCGTACCGAACCGGTCGGAGAAATACTGGAACATCCGTTCCCGCCCGATACACGACTGCGCGTAATCGCCGATGGGGCCGGTGGGGTGATCCTCGCTCGGCCCGCCCTGCAAAACCGATGTGAACGGGTACACATTGCCGGATGAAAAAACTACAATTCGGGAATTGCGAAACCGCTGCGCCACAAGCGCCGGAAGGTACGTATTTACCGCCCAGGTTAGATGTTCCGCGCCCGTAGACCCGAACTTCCGCCCTGCCATGAAAACAAGATTGGGTACATCAGGCAGGCTTTCCAGCGTAGCCAGGTCCAGGCAATCGCATGCGATGGTTTCCACCCCGGCCTGCTCGATTTTCTCGCGATGCACATTGGAGGGAAACAGGTCTACACCGATAATTTTCTTATTCAATCCGGCGTCTTTCACAGTGCGGGCGGCGAGACGGGCCAGCGTCGGCCCCATCTTCCCACCGACACCCAGAATCATCAGATCGCCCTCCAACTCTGACACCGCCCGAACCACATCGGGAGTCGGACCGCTCAGGCGGTTTTCCAGATCGATTTCACTCTTAATCACAGGTCCCGAAAAACGGGAAAGGTCGATATCCATATTCCTTGTATCCTTCCTGCTCTTCAATGAGCCGAAACGGCTGTTACCTTTCTTTCCCCCCTTTTTTTCCTAACTATCTAAGCGCCGAAATACAGGTTGACTTTTTTCGCTATTTTTAGTCTTTAGTTTTTTATTTTTGTTCTTTAATTTTTAATTCCCTTCACGTTCCCAGCCCGCCGCTGACCTTTATGTGCGCTCGCTTCTGCGCCAAGCGTTCATTGTGGCCGCTTCGGCGATAGGTTTCCAACGGGTTTGTCGGCACGCCCAACTCTTCCCGGACAACCTCCAGCAGAGGCCGGACATCGGTCCGATACGCCTGCACAAGAACCTCTTCCGCGCCCACAATATCCCCGGCATCCCGCATCTCCGCC
>JAKPRU010000964.1 GCA_029557025.1 Candidatus Omnitrophota bacterium
GTATGTCGACTGAGCGTGCGAGCGAGTGACATCTTCGGCTGCTTCGGGAGCCAGGCTTTATGGTGGAGCTCCCGCCGGTTCGACAATGGCAGGGATGAAAAATCTGTCCCGATGCATCCACAATCAAAGTCGAGGCAGGACCAACCCGGCAATTCGTCGCGCAAGTTCGAGGTTTTCCCTTTTGCTTGTGTTGCCCACCGATATCAGGATATACATGTCACCTTTGAGAATGTGCAGACCGAGAGTGCCCCAGCAGGCATCGTCCCCGATTCCCGGTACGTGTTCCACGGGATCGAGCATCTCCTTTGTGGTGTTATAAACTTTCGGAGCACTCTGTCCGTGCCCCCGAACTCCAGGGGCCATGTCTGCGGTGCGGATGATGGAAATCTGAACGAGCCGCGAAGAAGATACCGCAGAATAGAGGCACAACTTCTGTCCCAACGGATTACTGGAATCCTTGGGTTCCGGGTTCTTGACCGGTTCACCGATCAGAGTCTCCACCTCCTCCTTTGAAAGGAGCCCGCACGGATCCAGCGGGCCGGACGCATACGCCGTTCCCCAGATGACCGCCAAGAAAAGAATGAAAACCCCCGCTATGAGTCTGTTCTTCATGTTCCATGTTCCTCTGAGATGAGATGTTGTCGTTTTCCGCAGGAGACTGCGGGACAAGTGTAAACCGGAAAACCGGTTCATTCGGCAAACTGGTACCTCCAGGTGCCTTTCACGCATCCGAAGTTTTTTGCGCATGAGGTGCTTTTCACGCAAAGGATCGACGTATGCGGTCGGGCAACCTCATCTTCCGGGTGAACCTATTGTGTGCCGAATGACGTTGTGTTGCCAAATAACGTTGTTGTGGGAACGACGTTGTCACGGGTGTATTCCACCTTTGTACGACAATTGTCCGGGTACGCGTTTGCCGGATGAACCCAAACAGCCGGGTTTCGATTCCGGCCGGTGGAGCCGGTTTGCATGCCGGCCACGTCATGGGGTCCGGTTTCCATCGCAGGGTCCTCGGCGGATTCCCACGTTTCATGACCGCCGTTTCATGAATGGATTCCCACCCGGGCATCGAGGACCGACGGCCCGCCGGATCGACGGCGTGGTATGGAGAACTCCCGGAACAGGAAGAAAATGTTCGCAAAGAAGCATACGACTGTATTGAAGAGTCGTCAATAATCAGCCGACCGTCAGGAGCTGACTTGCAGTAAAGGCGCGAAAGGTTATAATAAGTGCCCTGTTCCGCCACCAGGTGGAGGAGATGGCCGGATAAATCCAGTTTGGGTCCTCGATCTTCACCTGAACAAGTGCCTCTCACAAAAGGATTACCGGAAGCTTATGCCGAAACTTCTCGCTGGACCTGTCCTCGGTGTTTTTTCCATGTTCGT
>JAKPRU010001006.1 GCA_029557025.1 Candidatus Omnitrophota bacterium
CGCTTCCGTTCTCGTCCTTCAGAACGATATCCATGGCAACCTGCTTTCCCAGCTTCTCGTCAATCCCGACCTCCGCGGCAGAGTTGATTTGCGGCATTCCGGCGGGAGAAAGAGCCAAAATCCAAGCCATCATCAGCAACGCCCTTGCCATCATTTCTCCTCCATCATTCCGACTCAACCCGCCGGAGCAACTCCTTGTGGAGTTCCTGCCACTCCGCGGCATTCAACGTCGCGACCCGGAGCGAAAATCCGTTCCCCGGCGCATTCGCGAGAACGCTCACGGAAAGTGAATGAAAATTCGACTTCCAGGATGGGGAAAGCGCAAGAAACCGTCCAGCGCGATCCGCATCGCGAATCACCTGCCGGAGAATTCCGGCCCCCACGCTCTGTTCACCCGGATCCAAGGAAAGGCGCGGCGCTGCAATATATTCCTGCTGCAGCTTCGTCATTGCCATGCTGACCGGAATTTTGTTGGGCACAATGTCCCCGGCGGACCCAAGCTCCTTTGCCATCGCTTCAAGGGCTTGCGGATCTCCGGCGCCATGATCAAAGTCTCCCAGCGACTGGACATAATGCACAAGGGCCATGCGATCTTTCCGGGAGAGATAATCAAACGCTGCCATTGAAGTTCCCTTGATACCCTCGGTCAGCGTTTTATAAATTCCAGGCAGATGATACCCGTTCTTCCATTCCGCGGGAACGGACAGGTCGCGCGGTCTGGGAATCATCGTGCGCGCCGCAGGCCCATCCCCTTTTCCTGTTGAGCCGTGGCATTGTGTACAGTTGCCTTCGAAAAGCGCTTTCCCCCGCTCCACCAGGGTCGCGGAAGGCTCCATCAGAGTTTTCGGATCGACCGGAGCAATAACGCCTCCGCGCTGCGGAGGAAATTCCTCCGGATTCAGCCATCCGGATTCTCCCACGACAGGCTCAATGGCCGTGGGCTTCTCAGGTCTGTTGGCATTCCGGAGTCCCGGTATAATCAGACTGCCGAAAAGGGCTGCGATGATCAGGCAGCCCACGACAACGACGAGCACAGAAAGCAGCCGCTTGAGTTCCTCCGTATCCAGATATCTTTCGATCATAGGCGGAACTCCAGCCCTTCCTTGAGAAAGGGATCCCCGACAGGCATGTCTTCTCCGCG
>JAKPRU010001032.1 GCA_029557025.1 Candidatus Omnitrophota bacterium
CACGTTCCACAAACGTTCTGCGACTCAACGACGACATTTGATTATCCTTTCATGCGATGGAAATTCATTCGATTCTCAAAACGATCACAGGGTATCCGATCCGGGAGGATTGAACAATGCAGGTCCGGCGACCATGCCAATGTCATATAAACCATTGAACACACCGACACCACCGCAATCTGCACCGGCATTGCAAGACTGTGCTATAATCGGTCAATTTCATCAAAGGAGGATTTCTTGCACAATGTCGGTCAAATGTTTCACTAAATTGTGTCTAGCAATGTTTGTGCTGGTGTCTTTCAGCAGCGCAGCGACGGCTGCGGACAAGGCGGAGATCGAGAAGATCAAACTGCCGGAACCGCGAGCGGACGGAACCATGTCGCTGGAGAAGGCATTGTGGGCACGCAAGTCGGTCCGTTCGTTCAGTACGAAGGCAGCAGAGTGGGAGCAGGTGGGACAGTTATTATGGGCGGCGCAGGGGATCAACCGTCCCGGGACGAAATTCCGCACTGCACCGTCCGCCGGGGCGACTTACCCCCTGGAAATCTACGCGGTTCTTCCCAGCGGAATCTACCATTACCTGCCGATGGAACACGCTGTGGAACAGGTCGTCGCCGGGGACACCCGGGCGGCTCTTTCCGCCGCCGGGCTCAGACAGGGTTCGATTCAGCAGGCCGCTTGTGTCGTGGTGATTTGCGCGGCGTTCGGGCGGACCTCGGAGAAATATGCCGACCAGGCCACCCGGTATGTGTACCTGGAGGCGGGCCATGTCGCGCAGAATATCCTTTTGCAGGCGGTGGCGCTGGGCATGGGCGGCGTTCCTATCGGTGCAGTAGTCGATGAGGAAGGCCAAAAGGCTCTCGGCATTCCCCCGGAACAGAAGGTTGTCTATATTGTCGCCACCGGATTTCCGGAGTGATCCGGCGTTCCCTGGAGTGCGGGAGCGCAGCTCCCGCCTTTTCGTACTGAAACTGGAGATAGGTTTGTGCCTCAAGAACCCCGCAAAAATCGCGTCCTGGAGAAACTGAGAAACGGCCGGGTGGTGTTGTGCACCAACTCGACCCCGGTTTGTTCGCCGAAAATCGCCGAGCTGATCGGCCTGATCGGATTCGATTGCCTGTGGATCGACATGGAACACCAGGATTTCAGCTACAATGAGGTGTTCAGTGCCTGCCTGGCCTGCCGGGCAACCCGGATGGAGCCGCTGGTGCGGATCCGACGAGAGGGCCGGCATTCCTGCGCGCGGGGATTCGAGGCAGGCGGAACCGGCATTATGGTTCCTCATTGCATGGGGGCGGAGGATGCGCGGACCATTGTCCGAAATGCCCGGTTCTGGCCCGTGGGATTGCGCGGCCTGGATGGCGTCGAGGCGCTTGCGCAATACGGATTAATGGACACCCGTGAATATATGGAATGGTCCAACCGCGAAACCTTTGTCATAGTGCAGATCGAAGACCGCGAGGCTGTGGACGAAATAGACGGGATTGCCGCTGTAAACGGGATCGACATTCTGCTTGTGGGTCCGGGAGACTTGGGGCAGAGCTATGGTTGTCCGGGGCAATTCGATCACCCGAAAATCCGGGAGGCGATTCAGCGAGTCTCCGAAGCCGCCCAAAACCACGGCAAATACTGGGGGATCCCTTGCGCGACTCTCGACAACGCCCGGGAGATGATCCGGCTGGGTGCGCGGTTCATCAGCGTCGGATCGTTGATCGGAGTCGTACAAAAAGGGTTCCTGGATATCTATCGGGAATACACTCCCCTCTGCGCCGACAAATTGTGAGAGGCATTGTCTTGACAAACTGATCGGCACTGCTTGCCATCTGCGACGCCCTAAAAAGCCGAACGAACCGTTGTGCGGTCTCGAAGAAAATGGTTCACTGATTCCCGCACCGACATTCGTGTTCGGAGACCATTGAAAAAGACTTCTTTTTCAGAGGAGGACATCATGTTTACGGGATCGGCGGTCGCGCTTGTCACTCCGTTCAAAGAACAATCTGTGGACTTTCCTGCCCTGGAGAAACTGATCGACTTTCACGTTGCGGCTGGGACAGAGTGTATTGTGGTTTGCGGCACAACGGGGGAATCCTCCACACAGAGTCATGCGGAGCATAAGCGGGTGATCCGATTTACGACGGATTACCTGAAGGCGAAACGCGGGTCCAATCAATACCCGCTGTTGATGGCCGGGACCGGCAGCAACAACACGGCGGAGGCGATGGACCTCACAATTTTCGCGAAAGAAGCCGGAGCGGATTGCGCCCTTCAGGTCACTCCCTATTACAACAAGCCCACGCAGAAGGGCCTCCTGGAACATTTTCGAACCCTGGCGAGAGAAGTCGATATTCCGCAGGTCGTATATAACATTCAGAGCCGATGCGGAGTGAATGTCTCCACCGAGGTCATGGTGGAACTTGCGCAGGAACCGAACATTATCGGCGTGAAAGAGGCCAGCGGAAATATCGGCCAGATGAGCGATGTGATTCGCCTGTGCCCAAATGATTTTTATGTCTGGTCGGGAGACGACGGCATGACATTGCCTTTGCTGGCGCTTGGCGGCAAGGGCGTAATTTCCGTTGTGGCCAATATCGCGCCGAGGGAAACCTCCAGGATGGTGCACGATTTCCTGGAAGGCCGCGTGGAGGAAGCGCGGGCCATGCACCACAAAATGACCCCCCTGGTTAAAGCTCTGTTTATCGAGACCAACCCGATTCCGGTGAAAACAGCGGTGAATATCCTGTCCGCGAACCCGGAATACGGATTGCCGCATTGCGGCGGATTCCGTTTGCCGATGACAGAGATGTCGCCGCAGAACCGGGAAATTCTCGAGCGGGAACTGCGGGCGTTCGGCTTCTCGTTCTGATCGGCAATTCGTCCCGCCACGGCTAAGTGGACACACCGGACGGAATGCGACGAGGGAGCATCCATCTTCGTCGGCAGCGCGCACCCTGGAGAAGACCTCAGCCCCTCATAATCTCTTTCATCTCTCTTACCGCGCGTTCCAGTCCCACAAAAACCGCATGGGCGATGATTCCGTGTCCCGTATGAAGCGCGTGAATGCCCGGGAGTCGGGCGATTCGCGCCGTGTTGTGGTAGTGCAGGCCATGCCCGGCGTTGACTTTGAGTCCCAGTCCGAGAGCAAACTCCAATGCCTCCGCCAGAATACGAAATTCGTGGTCCTCCTCTTGAGGACTTCTGCTATTGGCATACCCGCCGGTGTGGAGCTCGATAAAGGGAACACCCAAACCGGCCGCCGCCTTGATCTGTGTCTTGTCGGGGTCGATAAAAATGCTGACAGGAGTTCCGGCATCGAACAGGCGCTGCAACTCGGCCCGAAGCCTTTCTTCGACACCCGCAACCGCCAATCCGCCTTCGGTGGTCAGTTCCGCCCGCTTTTCGGGCACAAGGGTGACCAGGGCCGGAGAGATTTCTTTTGCGAGGTCCACCATCTGCGGGATCAGGGCCATTTCGAGTGTCAGGGGAACGGTCAGAATCTGTTTCAGAATACGGACGTCGCGGTCCTTGATGTGCCGTCGGTCCTCGCGCGGGTGGACCGTAATCCCATCCGCGCCGCCGAGCACAGCAAGTGTCGCTCCGTGAACCGGATCCGGGTATGGGGTTCCACGGGCCTCACGCAACGTGGCAATATGGTCGATGTTTACGGAGAGCAGGGGCATCAGGGCAATCATCCTCCTTTCGTTCGCGCTACTTTCAATTCGATATTCACGCGGGTTGCCGTGGCCGACACCGGCAGGTCTGCCGTACCGAACTCGGAAATCGGCACGTCCGCCGTGGTCCCGCTCTGGATTTGATTGGATAAATAAATCCGCGTGGTGCTCACTTCACTGATTCGGCTCAATGCCGCCTCCGGGCCGGTAATGGTGATTGTCGAAGGATAGGGGCGTATCGTGACTATTTCATACCCTTCCGGCGGCTGACCGACTGTGGGAACACGGACTGGGACATGCTTGACCAGCTGGTAGAGAGGAATTTCGATCGTATCCTCCGGGAGAGATTCAGAGGCATAAATCGGCGGGGGATTTTTCTGCGATACATCGCGGATATGAACTGTAATCTGCACCTTGGAGGGGTGTATATTATTCTCCCTGAGCTTTAACTGCTTCGCATCCTGCTCTTTGACCCTGGCGACAAGAAATTCCTGGCTCAACGCAATGAGAAGACTCTTGTTCTGCTCCAATTCTTTTTTTCCGGCGAGATCAAGAGCGAACCGCAGATCCTTCGACGTCAGGAACTTGAGTACACTCACGGGTCCCTGTAAGACAATGGTCGTGTTGTACAAACGGTCCGGGTATGCAAGCACCATATTCGATGGGATATTCACCAACTCAATCCGGACGTTGGAGAACTCCTGGCTGGTAATTTTTTCGCGTGCCCGGATATAGACCAGTCCGATGGCCAGGAAAAGCGCCAGAAGTTTGAG
>JAKPRU010001043.1 GCA_029557025.1 Candidatus Omnitrophota bacterium
TCAAGAAATAAACATCCGTCCTGGGGGGGCACCCGGCGAACAACTGTGCTTTCCACACCCCGGATTCACAGAAAAATGAAAGACGCCGCTGACCGATATACGCCCAGTACTAACTTATCCTACCGCATACCTTCAGCCCGCGCAATGCCTGAAAATGACAAAACTTGCCTCATACCGATGTACCCAACGGTTTCCCTGGATTGAACCTGGCGCCAGATACTTCCTTCTTCGCCGCGTCGCTGTTCATGTCAATGACTCCCTCAGGATAGGTCTCCATGCAAGGACCCGGTTTTGGCGCTCCAGCGCTGAATTTTTGTTTCGTTTCCGTGTATAATCCCTATTTCAAACCGATTTGTAATACATCAAAAACTCACCGAGGAGCTGACTTATGAAACGTTTCACAAGTATCGGAATGAGCTTTCTTGTTGTTTTGGCGTTTCTGTGCATCCCAGCAAGCCCGGTCCGGTGCGACAGTGAGGGGCTTGCGATCCTTCCGGGAATGGAACGGACTGCGCTGGATCGGTATGTTGCCCAGCCGGACCCGAACTACCGATATGAGCTGGTGAACACGATTCAGGACACCGAATATACGGCTTATGTGCTGGACATGATTTCGCAATCCTGGCGAAGTCCGAGCGAGGTGGATCGGACCTTGTGGCAACATTGGCTGACCATTATCTGCCCGAAAGAGATCAACTCCACGGTGGGACTGCTGTTCATCGGTGGAGGCAGAAACGGCAAGAACCCGCCTGCGAAAGTGGACGGAATGCTGAGCGAGATCGCCAAAAAAACGAAATCCGTGGTGGCCTCGCTCCAGATGGTCCCGAATCAGCCGATCAAATTCGCCGATGAGCGCATGGAAAAGTATCGCGAGAAAGGCCGTGTCGAGGATGAACTCATCGCCTATACCTGGGACAAGTATCTCAAAACGGGGGATGAACTCTGGCCCGCACGGCTGCCGATGACCAAAAGCGCGGTACGTGCGATGGATACAGTGACCTTGTTCTGCGCAAGCGAGGCGTGCGGAAAGATTCCGGTGGACCGATTTGTTGTCGCGGGCG
>JAKPRU010001053.1 GCA_029557025.1 Candidatus Omnitrophota bacterium
ACTTCCTGATGACAATGGCCAGGGAGACCAGGGAACGGGCGTATCACGAGTCCGCCCGGCAGGGATTGGATTTCCTTCTGGCTGCCCAGTATCCTCAGGGTGGCTGGCCGCAGACTTATCCGGCGGAGAGTACCGGTTATCAACAGTATCTCACCCTGAACGATCGCGCCGGGACCGATGCCATGCGAACGCTCCTCCGGGGATATCATCAATATGAAGACTCCCGCTACCTGGCGGCTGTTCTGCGTGCCGCCAACTGGCTGATCAAGGCCCAACTGCCGGAACCTCATCCTGGATGGGCACAGCAATATACCCTGGAAGGGGAACCGGCCGCCGCGCGGTGGTTCGAGCCGCCTGCCTGTTGCTCATCTGTCACAGCCGATGTCATTCAAATCTTGATCGATGTCTACCTGGAAACCGGCGATGATCGGTATCTGAAACCCATCCCGGCTGCGATTGCCTGGCTGGAGAAATCCCAGATCGAACCGGGCGTGTGGGCACGGTTCTACGAAATCGGCACAAATCGCCCCATCTATGTCAACAAGAATCGTGAGATTGTCTATGAGCAGGTTGATCTGCGTCCCAACTATGACTGGACGGTCAACTATGGTGTCAGCGCTATAGAGAACTACCGAAAACTGGCCGAGCTGGGCAGGAACGCCTATCTTCGCCAACGGGATTCCATGACCCCCGATCAGGAGAAGGCGCGTTTTGAATCGCTTGAGAACCAGTTGGGGGGGGTGATTGCGAGTCTTCGGGCGGACGGTTTCTGGGTCCGTGACGGACAGATCTCGTGCGGCGAGTTTGTCCACAATGCCAACCTTCTGTGCGAGTATATCGAGCTGTGGGTGAAGATAAATCGGAAGGCGTGAGATAAATCTGCGAAGGAAGTCTGGGTTGAGTTTGTCGGACTTGTCAACCGCCACCTGACCTCCCCCGATTTTCGGGAGAGGGAAACATTCGGCTCTTCTGCAGAAGATCAAGAAACATGCACTTTCCCGTATCCGGTGTAGATACTCCGATCTGGCTGCCGCCGTTGGTCGCCATGGTTATTTCCTATTTTACTTCCATGGCGGGTGTTTCGGGGGCGTTTTTGATTCTACCCTTTCAGATGAGTGTGTTGGGATTTGTCAGTCCGGCGGTCAGCGGCACGAACCTCGTTTACAATGTGGTGGCTATTCCCAGCGGGATTTATCGCTATTTTCGCGAAGGGCGGCTCGTGTGGCCGTTGACCTGGATGGTGGTAGCCGGAACCGGGCCGGGCGTGATTGTGGGCGGCATTATCCGTCTTTGCTATCTTCCGGATCCGAAGCCGTTCAAGATGTTTGTCGGTTGCGTGTTGCTGTACATGGCGGTGCGACTTATGCCGGATGTTCTCAAAGCGCGGGCTACGCAACAGACCGGTGTTTCCAACGATCCGGCGAATTGGCGAGTCGAAATCAGGGAATTCACCTCTCGGCAGATCGCATTTGAATTTCAGGATCGCACGTATCGGTGTGGTTCGGCGGGGATCTTGATATTGTCCTTGATTGTCGGTGTGATCGGCGGGATTTACGGGATCGGTGGTGGCGCGATTATTGCGCCGTTTTTTGTGGCCATTTATGGGCTGCCGGTTCATGCAGTCGCCGGAGCGGCGCTCATGGGGACCTTTGTCACGTCTATCCTGGGTGTGGCGTTCTACCAGGCTGCTGGGCTGTTTTATCGATCGACCGGGATGGCGGTGACGCCGGACTGGCTGCTGGGAGGTCTGTTTGGCCTGGGCGGAGTAGTGGGGATGTATTTCGGGGCGAAAAGCCAGCGGTTTGTCCCGGCCAGATGGCTGAAGGTAATGCTGATGGTGATTCTGTTTTATGTCGCCGCCAGATATGTTGGGGAGTATTTTGAGATTTTTTGATCCGCAACAAACCGGCCCTGCGGGATGAAGACCGATCAATGGAGATGGCCGTTCAGCCGTGACGCAAGCGGTTTTCTGTGGATTGCATGTGCTTTTCTGCCCTCTTTGTACGGGCGTGTTTTCCGGACGCCTCTCCTGCCTTGTGGAAGAACTCAATGATCTCCTCGTTCGATTTCTCTTCAAGCATCTCCGCCTGCTGATCGCGAATGCGCCGAACGAGTTCGACGGCATGGATGTCAGTCTTCTTTGCCATGAGTCGCCACCGCCTGAGGGGAGTATATTGCCGACGGTTTATACCCAAGCTCCAAATTAACACCGTTGAAAAGTCTGATCTTGTCCAGTCTTACGATGTGTCTGAAATTCCAGCTGACCACCAGTCGACTTCCGCCACCGTGGCGACTGCAATATGCAGCATATCGTTTTGAAAATTCGGCCCGATCTACAAGGTCAGCAAGGCGGAGTGTCGAGCAGTAGGCCGCGTATTTGATTGCCTGGAGGTCTACATTCTTCCCACTGTTGTCACGTTTGAG
>JAKPRU010001054.1 GCA_029557025.1 Candidatus Omnitrophota bacterium
CGGCGTTCGATGTGGTGGTGACCGATCAAACCATGCCGCACTTGACCGGGATCGAGTTAGCCAGGGAAATCTCCAAAATACGACCGGGAATCCCTATCTTGCTTTGCACAGGATATGGGGAAAGTCTTATGGGACAGAATATCCAGATGTCCGGCGTCTGCGAGATTCTCAAGAAGCCCTTTGATGCACGGGCATTGGCTCGTGCCATCCGGCGTGCCATGGAAAATCAGGAAGTCGGACGCAGAGCCTGATGTATTGCCTTTCCCTATTGCCAGAACCACCGGCAAGATGCCGGTGTCACCCTCCATGGTGAACGGGTGGCACAGGCTTCCAGCCCGTGGTGGGGCGGTCCGATGCGACAGGCTGCCAAGTCAATCGCCGGACATCCGCATCTCGTTTCGGAGTCGGCTGACTGCCCGAACGGCCGCCGCATAGAGGAATAACAGCCCGAAAAAACAGTGGTCGATCAGTAGTTGCGCAATGCCCGGCGGGACATGGCTTGGGCGGACATGCAATTGAATCAACGCAAATCCGATGACCAGCAACAGGCCGATGATCTGGTCCCTGCACGCCATCAACCGGCAGGCAAGCGAGACAATCGGGAAGAGTGTCCAGGCCAGGCTGTATCCGGCGAGGCGCGGGGGAAGCAGCAAAACAGTGAGCAAAACCAGGGAAAGGATGGAATGGTCATACGGTGAAAGGTCACGGCGTTGCTCGGCTCGTGCAATGGCCCACGCGGTCAGAACGATCACTACAATCGGAAACAGCGGCGCGAAAAACGGCGGGACCCACGGGATCGGCAGTACCGGCTCCAGAATGTATGTCTGCCCGAAAATGTGTTGGATTACACTCACAGCAGACAGGTTGTAATACCCCTGGACCAGGTCATCCCAATATTCCGCCCAAATCGGCCCCCCCAGGAATTGCAGCAGTTCCATCAGATGCCGCCAGTCAGGAAGAGAAAGAACTACCAGCATTACTGTTGCCGAGACCACCCCGCGCAAAACCCGCCAATCCCGCCGGTGGAACGGATACAGCAAAACCAGCAGGCAGGTCGCTTTCACCATGGCAGGCAACGTCAACAGGAATCCGGCCAAGACTCGGCGCTTCCTTTTCCAGGCGTACAACCCGGCCAGAATCGCGCTAGTCTCGAATAAGGCGACATTGCCCGAGCGGATATCGAATCCAATCGGCTGATAAACAGTCACGAACAAAACCAGCATTCCAAAGGATCCGACGGAAAAAGGAATCTCGACCAGGCAGATAGTCAGGACCGCACAGGCGAGCAAAGCCAGGCATTTCAGTATCACCCAGACCAGTTTCGACCAGACAACACCCAACAAAACAATGGGAGTAATGAGACGCGCGAACAGCGGGGAATACAGGTAAGGTAACTTTGCCAACGGCGAGGGAGAATCCGAACTCTCCACAGGGTAAGGATTTTCGCCGCGCAGCAAAGCCAGAGACGCCCTTTGGTAGACCTCAAAATCCCATTGCGCATTCCATTCTGTCACATAGCAGGCAAACAAAAGAACGAAACCGAGAGACAATAAAAGCACACGCCGCCCGCCGGTGACGGGGCGGCGAAACGCTATGATGAGATCGTTCCATCTTTGTTGCATGGTGTGTGGCTGTCCTGCAAGATGGCTGCAAGTAACCCGAGAATCCCTCATCCCGACCTTCTTCAGAAGGGAGAGGGGCAAGATATGGACGGCAGGCACGAAGGACTATCCGGCTCTTTTCTCCAGTAGGACAGGTGTCTCCGCCTGTCGGTGTCGGGAGGCCAGGCGTCCTCACCTGTCGAATGTACCGGAAGAATAATATAGATAGATCTTTTTTTTCTGAAGAAACGACTTGAAAGGGATCAAGATAACAGGTAAAAGATCACGGGGGATATCAAAAACTAAACGGACAAATGGGTCAATTTCCGAGCGGATTGAACAGGGGGCATTGCCGGTTGCGTGCTTTTGCCGTTTATCGGACATCCGGTGCGGACCTGTCGTCGCTTTTACGCCAAAGAGGGCGGCTACGGATTCTTTCCGAGACGTTATAGATAAAAAGGAGAAAAACCATGGGAACAATGGACATTTTCTGGATCTTCTTCATGATTTCGGCTTTGCAGCCGGTGCTGCAGCGACGGTACCTTGACGCAATGCGCACTCGCAAGATTGAACAGATTGAAAAGATGCGCGGCTCGCGCGTCATTCTCATGGTACATCGACAGGAAACCATGAGTCTGTTGGGATTCCCAGTAATGCGATATATTGACGTGAATGATTCAGAGGAGGTGTTGCGCGCCATCCACATGACCGATGAAGACGTGCCGCTGG
>JAKPRU010001071.1 GCA_029557025.1 Candidatus Omnitrophota bacterium
TATGTCGGAAACTGCAATTCGGAAAGCGGGGATCCTTCATCCGCGACGGGCACGGGCGATCTGGACCGCCCATCGGGATCGAAAGGTGAATGATCCCTACCGGGTGTGGGCATTGCTGATGCTTCAAGCGTGGCTGTTGAAATAACGACCGGGGGACGGGAAATGCGTGTGACCTGCTTTATCGGTTCTCTTTCGTGCGGCGGGGCACAGCGAAGTCTGTTGATCCTGGCGGAGCATCTGTCTCGAAGAGGGCATGAGGTCACCCTGATGACTCATGCCAACTCCGGGCAGCCGGATTTCTTCCCGATCCCGGCGGGTGTATCGAGGGCATACACCGATCCGGCTGCCTCAGTAGATTGCCGGTGGTTTGACCTTCCGGCTCAACAGAAACGTCGGCGGGCATTTCGCGAATCGCTGGTACGGACGCGCCCGGATGTGGTTCTGGGGTTCATTACGATCAGCAACATTCGAATCTTGCAGGCATTGGAAGGCTCCGGCATTCCGGTGGTTGCCTGTGAACGATCCGATCCGCGTATCTGCCCGATTAACTGGCGCTGGTGGTTTCTCCAAAAGAAGATGTACCTGAAGGCCGCTGCAGTCGTGGTTCAGTCCGAGGAAGTTTTGAATTGGGCAAGAAACAAGTATCCCGAATGGAAAACCGTCGCCATTCCCAACCCGGTCCTGCCGCCACCCGAAAATAAGCCTCCGCGTCCGCCGTTCTTTCGCAAGGAATTCAACCTTGTCACCCTGGGACGGCTGGCCGAGGAAAAACGATACGATCATCTGCTGAGAGCCTATTCCAACCTCGGAACTGAGTTCCCCGATTGGCAGCTGACTATCGGTGGAGAAGGCCCTGAGCGAAACAAACTGGAGAACCTGATCCGGGAATTGAATTTAACGGGGCGAGTGGAGTTACCCGGCGCGATCCGGGAACCGTACGCCCTGTTGGGTCATGCGGATCTGTTTGCGATGACTTCCCGTTTTGAGGGATTTCCGAACGCGCTGGCAGAGGCAATGGCCTGTGGTGTACCTGCGGTGAGTTACGATTGCCCGTCGGGCCCCCGGCAAATCATCCGCCACGGAATCGACGGTATCCTTGTGAAAGACGGGGATATCGAGGAGTTTGGCCAGGCTCTGGCAGCCCTGATGCGCGATACGCACCGCCGGGAGTTGTATGGTGCGAAAGCGCGTGAGGTGGTAAAACGTTTTCGAGTGGACGATGTAATTGACCGGTGGGAGCGGGTTTTGCGGGAAGCCAGGGGATAAGGCAGAGGAGAGAAAAGGCGGTAGCTGCGCTACCGCACTCCAAGGGCGTGGCCATACCGCGATCAAAGAAAATGTTTGAAAGCCAGGGTAATCAGAAAGGTCAGGGCGGCGCAAATCGGGAAGGTAATCACCCACGCCAGGACGATATTCCCAACGATGTTCCAGCGAACGCCGTTGATGTTTTTGGCGGCGGCAACGCCCATGATTGATGTGGTGATGGTATGCGTTGTGCTGAGAGGGACGCCGCTCAGGGATGCTCCCATAATTACGACGGAAGCAGATGTTTCTGCGGCAAATCCCTGCCAGGGACGAATATTCACCATGCGCATCCCGACGTTCTTGATGATCTTCCATCCCCCGATCGTTGTGCCGATCCCCATGGTTACCGCACACAGCAGTACCACCCAAATCGGCACATAGAACTCCGGCAGGACACCGCCCACCAGCAGGGTCAGGGAGAAAATGCCTATAAACTTCTGTCCATCGTTCATTCCGTGATTGAAAGCCATGAGCAAAGAGGAGACGATTTGGAGTTTGCAGAATGCAAATTGGGCGGTTTTCGGGGTTATGTGGCGGCAGAGAGAGATGATGATTCGAGCCACAACATAGCTGACTATAAAACCCAGGAAACTGGAAAGCAGCAGTCCGAACAGGACTTTTTTCCACCCGGCGGCGATCAACGCCGATGGCCCAACCGTGGCGAGAGCAGCGCCGGACAGACCGGCTACCAGTTCATGGGATTTGCTTGTGGGAATGCCGAAATGAACGGTGACGAAGCTCCAGAGAATGATGCAGGTCATGGTGGCGATGATTGCGCTCGGCTGAATGGCGGCAACATCCACGATACCGGTCCCGATGGTATGCGCCACCTCCGTTCCGCATAGTGTGCCGAATACATTAAAGGTCGATGCCAGAAACACCGCCGCCCGGGGAGTCATTACCCGCGTGGAAACGACCGTGGCAATGGCGTTCGGCGCATCGGTCCAGCCGTTGACGAATTCCGCCCCCAGCACAAGAAGCAGGACGAGGAACAGTTCCCAACCCATCGCACATATCCCTTCTTATTTGGAGGCCCGTGCGATGGACATCATCGTATCGGCAACATCGCGCTCGTGATCGGTGATCCGTTCAAGTCCCTGGAAGATTCGCTCCCATTTCATCACGGTGAGAGGATCGGTTCCATTTCCCTGCCATAAATCGCTGACTGCCGCTGTCCGCAAATCGTCCGCTTCCGTTTCGAGATTGCTGAATGCCGGATAACGGGAAGCGATGTCATCATAACGGGCGTGCCTCAAATCCTCCACCATCGTCGGAATTTCCTCCGCCATTTTGACGATGTAAGCCGAGAATGACCGAACCTGCGGGCGAATAGAACCGACATTGTAGATCTGGATATGCTTCACCACCCGCCGCATGGATCGAAGACAGCTGTCGAGCTGGTTGGCCATAAGAGCGGCATCGGATTTGTCGATCCAACTGATGATGAAAGTACGATCGAGGATTTCATTGATCTGTTGTTTCAGAAGGTCACCTTCCCCTTTCAGGCGGATGACCCGCTGAATGGAAACGGGGCGTTCTTCGACCTCGCAGGCAAACAGGTGATCCAACTCATGGGCGCATTCGACGGTTTTGCGCGCGTATTGTTCGAATAGTGACTCCAACACGCCATCCGACCGATTTTTGAATATGTCCACAAACAATCGAGAGAAAAAAGAGAACATGGCGACTTTTCCTCTTAAGAAAGCTCGCATACAACCGTCATCGCGAACTGATGGTGCTTGGATGAGATTTCTCCCTTCGGTTGAAATGACAGGCCTATTGTCATTCCGAACGAATGTGAGGAATCTCAGAGAAGCTTGAGATCGCCGCGTCGCAGCCCTTCGCAGACTCCGGGCTGCTCCTCCTAATGAATCTCACCCATCGACAGGCACAGAGGCCTGTCCCGCCCGTGGGCCAGGCGTCCCTGCCTGGCAAAGAAAATCTTTCTTCTTCCAATCCACCGGCCCCGCCGGAGTCGTGCTCACGGTCATTGGCGTGAATGCGCAGGTACGGCAGGGATGGATCACAAGATATCCCACCTGCCTTTGTATTATTTGATGACGGAACCATGCGCACAATGCCAGTGCCACCCGGAAGACACAGAAATTCTCCTGCTGACACCATCCGCAACTCTTCCGCCCTGTTTTTTGTTGTCATCACAAGGCAAATTCCAGCCCGCGAAACGTGATTTCTGCTGCGCCAGGGAACCCGTTATGTTCTTAACATCATATAAATCAGATGGTTATGTACCTTCCTGGGAGGCGATTTGTTTCGCCTCTGGAAATTAAAAAAAATTTAAAAAAATTGCTTTGATCCCTTGCTAATCCAATCGTATTCGATATAATCTTTAACAGAACCGAGGAAGTTGTCTCGTAAAGACAAAACATTTTCTCATTTTACCCTCGCTGCCCGGACACCATCCGGGCAGCGGCATTTTTAAGACAATACACGGAGATCCCCTTCAATCTCTCGTGAACGGGGAGAAGATTTATGCCTCCCTGTTTACGGGGAGGGCTGGGGTAGGTGTCCTCCTGCGCACCGGCCGATTCGCCATATTCACGAATCCGAGATCTTGAAAAGCGGCATGGCTCAGCTACAATCGCGTAGAGGCGCCAATCTGAGGTGAATGCCATGTTATCCCGCAATCCGAGCATGACTCCTTATGAACGGTTTATGAACGTCCTCGAAGGCAGGCCGGTAGATCGTGTGCCGGTAACTCCAATCCTGATGATGTTCGCGGCGCAGTATTGCGGCAGAAAGTACGGGGATTTCTGTTTCGATTATCGGACACTGGTGGAATGCTGGATACGTTGCCGGGAGGATTTCGACCTGGATTTTGTCGCAACCCTTTCCGACCCGTTTCGTGAGGCGGCCGATTTCGGCCTTCCGGTCCGCCGGGAGGAGGACGATCTCCCCATCCGCGAGGATTACCTTCTGTTTGATCTGGATGAAATGGGAAAGGTCCGGTTCGTCGATCCGTATGATGGCCCTCGAATGGCGGATCGGGTTCAGGCGGTAGAGCAATTCCGAAGGGAGATAGGAGGGAAAGTCCCGATTTTAGGCTGGATAGAAGGCTGCTTTGCGGAAGCCTGCGATCTGTATCCGATGACCGATATTATGATCGACACGATTGACCGTCCTGACATGGTTCGCGATTTCCTGGAAAGGATTCTTCCGACTGAGATTGCTTTCGCTGAAGCGCAGATTCGTGCAGGCGCGGATGTGATCGGGATCGGGGATGCGGCGGCCTCCCTGGTGAGCGCGGAGACCTACGAGGATCTCGTCCTTCCGTTCGAGCAACGGGAAGTGGATGCGATTCATAAAGCCGGAGGCCGGGTTAAACTTCATATCTGCGGTAATACCAACCACTTAACGCACCTGATGTGGAAGTCCGGCGCGGATATCATCGATCTGGATCATGCGGTCGATCTTCCACGCGCCAGGAAGTGCATCCCGGAACACATTGCGATCTGCGGGAATATGGACCCGGTTGCCGATTTGCAGGATGGGACACCCGAAAGCATCATCACCCGCGCGAAATCCGACCTGGAAACAGGCGGCAGGGCTTTTATGCTGGGACCCGGCTGCGAGGTCCCCCGTTATACACCCGTAGAAAACTTGCACGCTTTTGTGCGTGCTGCGAAAGAAGCGTTGCTGTGACCAAGTCTCCATCTCCCTTTGAATTGTCTTCGGAAATTCGAAACGATCTGAAAAAGCGCATGGCGGCAGTCCGCCGTGTGGTTGTAAAGCTGGGTACGCGAGTGATCGACCACCCGGAGACCCGGTTTAACGCACCAGTGGCGGTGGATCTGGCGCACGATATCGCCGATTTGCGCGCCGGCGGAGTGGAGGTAGTCATGGTCAGTTCGGGAGCCGTCGGGCTTGGTATGCGTTTGCGCAACGAAGACCGCCGTCCCCGCAAACTCGCCCAGCGTCAGGCTTATGCCGCACTTGGTCAGAGTGAACTGATGCACCAGTACCGGGAAATCTTTCGGATTTATGGAATCCAGGTTGCCCAGGTTCTGCTGACCCGTCGTGACCTGGACGAGCGGACCTCCTACCTCAATGCGCGGGAATCGCTGAATGAATTGCTCCGATTGGGAGCGCTGCCGATTATCAATGAGAACGACACGGTTGCGGTCGATGAGCTGCGATTTTCCGACAACGACATGCTGGCCGCTCTTCTGGCGGGAAAAATCGACGCCGATCTTCTGGCGATCCTTACGGTGGTAGACGGCCTGTATACCGATGATGCGGAACAGAGACTGATTCCGTTTGTACGTCCTGATGATGAGAGCCTTCTTGCCAATGCGAAGGAATCCGACAGTTACCGATCCCTGGGTGGGATGCGCGCCAAAATCCAGGCCGCCAAGACAGCCTGTGCCGCCGGGGTGCTGACAGTGATTACAAACGGGACCCGTCCGCGTATTCTCTCCCGGCTGTGGCAGGTGGATGCCCCGGCCACGTGGATGGTTCCCTCGCGACATCACTTGGCGGGGCGCAAGCATTGGATCGGTTTCGGCAAGCAGCCGTCGGGCGGCAGAATCCGCGTTGATGCAGGGGCGGCAACCGCTCTGCGCGAGCAGGGCAGAAGCCTTCTGGCACGTGGAGTGACGGCGGTAATCGGGGACTTTTCGCGGGGGGATCTTGTTGAGATCGAAGATGAGGCCGGGCAGGTCATAGCACGGGGGCTGGTCCATTATGATTCAAAGGACCTTGAGAAGATCTGTCAAAAGAACAGCGCCCAGATCAAGAAAATCCTCCAGATAGACAACCCTCCCGAAGTGATTCATCGGGATGACCTGGTTATTCTCTGAAATGAAAATCCTGATTGCCCCCAACACGTTCAAAGAGAGTTTGAGCGCCCCGGAGGTGTGCGAGGCTATCCGTGCGGGGATTCTGGCCGCGGGATTTGAAGGAGAGATCGTGTCCGTACCGATGGCCGATGGGGGGGATGGAACTATGAACGCTCTGGTTGCATCGACCGACGGGGAAATCCGTTCGGTGACGGTTTCGGACCCATTGGGGCGACCGGTGGAAGCGGCGTTTGGCCTGTTGGGAGACGGACGGACAGCTGTGGTGGAGATGGCACAGGCGTCCGGTCTGTGGCGGCTGTCTCCAGACGAGCGAAACCCTCTGTTGACCTCGACGCGCGGGACAGGCGAGCTGATCGCGGCCGCCTTACGGGCCGGGGCATCGACGGTTATTGTCGGGATCGGAGGTAGCGCAACCAATGATGGCGGCGCAGGCATGGCCCAAGCGCTCGGATACCGGTTTCTTGATGCCGACTCCAAAGAAGTTGAGGGGATCGGTGGTGCGCTTTGCCGGATTTTCCGGATTGATGCGAGCGATGTCATGCCGGAATTGTTTTCTGCACGAATTCGGGTGGCGTGTGATGTTGAGAACCCGCTGCTCGGCCCGCGAGGCGCGACACGAGTGTATGGCCCTCAAAAAGGAGCCACCGGCGAGATGTTCGACGGACTCGAGGCGGGGCTGGCGAACTTGGCGTATCTCTGGGAACGCGATCTGGGGATTTCCGTGAAAGACCATCCTGGTGCGGGCGCAGCGGGTGGGCTGGGGGCGGGACTGGTGGCATTTTGTGGCGCGAAATTGGAACCGGGATTCGATCTCGTCGCAGAGGTATCGGGATTGCACAAAGCATTAGATGGAGCCGATCTGGTCATTACCGGCGAGGGGCGAGTGGATGCCTCTACCGCATTTGGAAAGGTCCCGACCGGCGTCGCACGGCTGGTATGTGCGGCAGGGATACCGGTTCTATGCCTGACAGGCGACATTGCCGGAAACTGCGCCAATTTGCATGAGTGCGGGATTACCGCCATTTTCCCGATTGTGCGCGGGCCGATGACGCTGGAGACCTCTATGAAGGAGGCGGCAAGATTGATTGCGCTATCGACGGAACAGGTAATTCGGCTGTGGATGAGGAGATAGTTTTTGCGACGGAAAATAGGGCTGGGATTGTAATGCTGGGGAAGAGTCCTCACCCCCCTGACCCCTCTCCAAGG
>JAKPRU010001086.1 GCA_029557025.1 Candidatus Omnitrophota bacterium
CCAGCTGGTACATTCCGGTCTCAAATGTGACTCGTGTACGCAGGGACTGCTTTTCGGAGATGAGGGCCATTACCTTTCCGGCCAGGGACCCGGCGTAAGCGGTCCGATCCCGTTTCATTTCAGCGGCACGTTCGAAAATGATCCTCACATCCTCGCGAGATAAATCCGGGATGTCGGTAAGATCACATTTCTTTCCTGTCCTGTTCATGGTGTCATCCTTTTTCTCGGCGGCGAAAAAAATCTGCCCTTTCCTGCACAGCGAGGAAAGGGGAAGAATGGGATTTGACGAAGAAAATGTCAACTCCCCTCGGTCTCCGCACGTTTCTTCAGAACGCTTCGCAGATCACGCACCACGCGGTCGATCTCCGCCTCTTCGCAGATCAGGGGCGGCAGGAAGCGAAGCACGTTCGGGCCGGCAATTCCCGCCAACACGCCACATCCCCGTAACGCCTTGACAATTTCAACTGCCGGAAAATCCAATTCCACGCCGATCATCAACCCGGCGATGCGCAGCTCTCGAATGCAGGTGAACTCCTCGCTGACTTTCAAGAGAAGGCGGTGGAAATAATCGCCCAGGGTTCGTGCGCGTGCGGGCAGATTGTCCTCAATAATGACATGCAGAGTGGCAAGCGCGGCCGCACAGGCCAGCGGATTCCCTCCGAAAGTCGCCGCATGAGTTCCCTGAACAAACGCCGAAGCGCATTCTTTCTTTGCCAGCAAGGCTCCAATAGGCACACCGCTGCCCAGCGATTTCGCGAGGCAGATCATGTCCGGCTCGACACCGTGGTTATCGGTCGTGAACAGGTAGCCGGTTCGACCCAGTCCGCATTGGACCTCATCAAATATCAGCAGGAGATCATGTTCGTCGCACATCGCTCGCAGGTCCCGGAGGAATTGCGGCGTGCATGGATGAATGCCGCCTTCGCCCTGGACCGGTTCCACCAGGATTGCACAGGTTTGCGGAGTGATTTTCGCCCGCATCGCATCGGAATCGTTGATCGGAGAGTAGTGGAATCCCGGAACCAGCGGTTGGAATCCTTTGTGGTATTTTTCCTGTCCCGTGGCGGACAGAGCGCCCAGTGTTCGGCCATGGAAGGAGTTTTCCAGCGAGATGATATCCGCTCTTCCGGGGCCGTAGAGGTCGAAAGAGTACCGCCGGGCGAGCTTGATCGCCGCTTCGTTCGCTTCCGTGCCGCTGTTGCAGAAGAATGCCTTGTCGCAGGGGCTGTGTTCCACCAGCAACCGGGCCAGTTCAACCTGCGGCTCGATCAGGTACAGGTTCGAGACGTGCACCAGTTTGGCGGCCTGACGGCAGATCGCCTCTGTTACTGCCGGATGGCAATGGCCCAGGCTTGCCACGGCCAGACCGGTTAGAAAGTCAATATACTCGTTGCCGTCCGAGTCCCAGACCGACGTTCGTTCGCCTCGTACCAGGCAGAGGTCCCGCGATCCATAATTGCCCATGAGAAACTGCTCGGCCTCGACCCGAATCTGTTCCGTGTGCGATAAAATAGATTGACTCATGATCCTTTACCCTCGGCTGTATCCGCCCTGATTTCCGTGCCGATTCCCTGATTGGTGAAGAGTTCCAGCAGCACGGAATGCTTAATTCTTCCATCAATAATATGTGTCTTGCGAACCCCGGCCTCCAGCGCGTGGATGCACGCCAGGACCTTGGGAATCATTCCTCCTGTGATGACCCCCGACTCCATCAGCTGCCTTGCTTTTTGGGGGGTCAGACTGCTGAGCAAACTGTCGGGGTCTTCGGGATGTTCCAGGATTCCCGGCGTATCGGTCAGCAGGACCAGCCGCTCCGCTTTCAGTGCGGCAGCCAGCGCTCCAGCGACGGTATCCGCATTGATATTGTATGCAGAACCGTCCGGTCCCATCCCCAATGGGGCAACCACCGGGATAAACCCGGATTCATCCAGCAGCTGGAGCAGTTTCGGGTCCACTTGTTGAATATCGCCGACATACCCCAAGTCCGGGGGAGGTGTCTGTTGATTCTCCGATTTCAGTTGGTGTTTGGTCGCGCGGATCAGACAGGCGTCCTTTCCCGACAGGCTGACCGCCCGCCCGCCTTCCAGGTTAATTGTGGCAACGATTTCCTTGCCGATCAAACCTGTCAGAACCATTTCGGCAATGTCTACCGTCTCCTTGTCGGTCACTCGCAAGCCTTGAACGAACTCCGGCGTTTTCCCCAAGCGGCGCATCAGTTCGCTCACCTTCGGCCCACCCCCATGCACGACCACGACTCGAACGCCGACATAATCCAGCAGAACGATATCCCGCGCGAATTCGAGTTTGAGCTCTTCATTGACCATCGCCGCGCCGCCGTATTTTACTACAACCGTCTTGCCGGAGAACTCCCGGATGTACGGCAGCGCCTCAATCAAATGCTGCGAGAAAAGATCGTGCGATTTATTTTGCGGATTCATTGACCTGTTCCGTCGCCTCTGAAACCACTCCGGCGGATTGTGCAGGAGCGCCGAGATGGAACTGATCGACGATAGACACCGTGTTACCGATAGTGACCATATCGTACAGTTCAAGCACATCCTCATTGCGCATACGAATACATCCCGCGCTGGCCCGTTTGCCGATGCTGTCCGGGTCGTTATTGCCGTGAATCCCAAGACTGTTCCCAATACCGATCCACCGGGGTCCCAGTGCATTCTGCGGGTCGCCCGGTGGGAATACACCACCGCCCGGCTTATACCACACCGGATCAACCTGCTTGAGAATGATTTTGTACTCCCCGACCGGGGTCTTATAGTCCGTTTCGCCGATCGCCACGGGATACCATTTTATGAACTGCCCGTCCTCCGTAAGCAGGAACAACCGAAGCCGGGATTTGTCGATAACAATTTTGAATTGTTTGGCTGGAATGCGAATTGTCTGCCCCGGCCGGAGATCGGTCCCGATATTGTTGAGACGCATCAGCATCTCTTTGGTGGTCCGGTTGTCGATTGCGATCTTATAGATGTTGTCTCCCCGCTTCACTTTGTACAGGGTAGTGAATTCATTCAGCTCTCCCGCCGCGAAAATCTCATCCATATTGATTTTCGAAAGACGATCCAGCGCAATTTCTTCGGCCTTCGTTCCCGGGTACTGTTGCACAATTTGTCGATACAGATTCTTGGCCTCCTCAAGGTTCCCCTCGGCGCGAAGGGCATCTGCCTGGGTGGCCAGGGCGGCGCCTGCGACTTCGGGGTCCGAGGAGGCAACAAGCGGTTGTACTAATTCCCTCGCTTTGGCCGGTTCCGATTCGATAACGGAGCTGGCCCAGGCTAGAAGAGCCGCACTGTGGTGGACACTCTTCGGGTAGTCAACCGAGAGCTGCTGCCAAAGCGCAGGAGCATGTTCAGAGCCGGTCTTTTCGTAGGCGGTGGCCAGAAGAAAGATGACCCGATCCATCCCGTCAAAACGGCGATATCCCTCATAGACCGGGCGGAGTGTCTGAACGGCTTCCTCCAGCTTCCCTTGTTCCAGGAACGTGGATGCCAGCTCCACCGCCTGGGAAGCCTCTGCGCTTCGCTTCTGTTCTTTCACCACAAACACCGCTGCGATCGAACCGACGACAATCACTCCGATCAAGAGGAGAACCAGAAACAAACGCATAATGGAATCCTCCTTTTCCTCGAACTGCTCCCATCCCAGAAAACCGAGACGCGGCCCACAGCCGCGTCTAAAACCGATCCTCCCGCGAATCTCGACCCCCGAGACTAGGCCGCTTTCCGTGACCGCCACCACACGACGATCGGTGAAGCCACAAATATCGATGAATAGGTCCCTATGACAATACCGAGCAGCAACGTGAAGGTAAAGTCATGAATGACTTCGCCGCCAAAAAAGAACATCGCGATCAGGATAACGATCGTTGTGGACGAAGTCAACAAGCTTCGGGAAAGGGTCTGGTTGATGCTCCGGTTGACTATTTCCCGGAATACGCTGACGTTTCTTTTGACTTCGTTCTCTTTTCGGCGACAATTCTCGCGAATCCGGTCGAAAATTACAATTGTATCATTTACCGAATACCCGACCACGGTGAGAATGGCCGCGAGCACGGACAAAGTAAACTCCTTGTCCAGAATTGAGAAGGCAGTGAGGGTAATCAGTACATCGTGGAACAGCGCCAATACCGCTGCCACGGCATAAATCCATTCGAACCGAATCGTGACGTAGAGCAAGATCATCAGACTGCCAAAGATGGTACACCAGATCGCTTGTTGAGACAGATCCTCTCCGACCTGGGGTCCGACAACACGCTGAGAGAGAATCTCTACTTTGTTGTTCGGCATATTCTGTTGCACGGCGGCAAGAATCTGCTTGGCCTCGTCCGGGTTGGAGGACTTCCAGCGCAAGTTCACTTTATTCGCACTTCCACCGATGACCCTCTGGATCAGCGCATCGCGCTTGTCTTCCGGCAGTGCGGCACGCACTTCTTCTACGGCGACAGGATTTTGGAAGTTTAGTGAGAGCAGGGTTCCTCCCGCGAACTCGATGCCCGGATTGAGTCCGGCATGATAAATAATGGAGAATACTCCCACTAAAATGACGGCGGAAGACCCCAACAGTGTGTACACACCTGTTTTAATGAAGTCGTAATTTGCGTTTTGGAAAATCCGCAGAGTCCCCACGGAAATGGTCTGTGTTCTCGCGGCTTTTCCCTTGCCTGTGGCCATAAAGTCAAAGATAACCCGTGTAACGAATATCGCCGTAAACATACTGATAAGAATGCCCAGAGTCAGGGTCACCGCGTAACCCTTAATAGGTCCCGTTCCAAATTGGAACAATACCACGGCAGTCATCAGGGTGGTGATATTCGAGTCAAAAATAGCCATAAAGGCTCTGTCGTAGGAACGGTCTATAACACCTGCAAGGCTTTTGTTCCGTTGGGAAGCGAGTTCCTCCCGCATTCGTTCATAGATCAGCACGTTCGCATCAACCGCCATACCGATAGTCAGGATGATTCCGGCGATACCCGGAAGGGTTAGAGTCGCTTTCAGCAACGCCATACAGGCCATCAAAAGGATCATATTCAAGACAAGCGCGAAGTCCGCAACAACACCGCACATCGAATAATAAATGATCATAAACAAAACGGTAAAAATCAACCCGCCGACGGCGGAGGAAACCCCCTTCCGAATGGAATCCGCTCCCAGAGAGGCGCCGACCACATCATTTTCCGCAATGCGGATGTCCGCCGGCAGGGACCCGGCACGGAGAACGACAGCGATTCGACGAGCCTCTTCCACATCGTTGATTCCATTGATCACGGCGTTTCCGCCGGTAATCTCGTCCTGAATGACCGGCGCACAATAAACCTTATCGTCCAGCACCACCGCCAGCCGTTCCCCTTTGTGCTGACGGGTGAGTCGAGCAAATATCCGGCCACCCTGCTGGTCGAATCGCAAGAACACCTGCGGTTCGTTGAAATTGGCCTGGTTGACATAGAAAGAGGCGCTTGCCAGACGGGCGCCGGTTAATTCTGCGTTCGCTTCCACCAGATATAATGACCGATACGGGCTGTTCCCGAACAATTCGGGTATCGGCGGCCGTTGGTCCGACCACTTGAACTCGTACTTATCGGGGATGATGTCCTGCACATCCGGACGGCTGAAAATCTCTTTCATGAGTTCCACACCTTCCGGGTCTTTCACGTAATATTCACTCGTGTATCCCGACCCGGATGTGCGGAGAATATCTCCCATCAGGTCGACCGCAACCTGGTCATCAATGTCCTTCAAGATTCGCGCGGCTTCCTGCCAGTCCGCAAGCAGGTGGAACGTGAGCTGCGCGTTCATTTGAAGAAGTTCCGCGGCCTGTTCCGGGTTGTTGAATCCGGGGAGTTCCACAACGATTTGATCGGGCGGGACTTTCTG
>JAKPRU010001091.1 GCA_029557025.1 Candidatus Omnitrophota bacterium
AGGCGTTCCAGCTCCCCGTGGCCGTGGTGTTCGCTGTCACCGGCGTCAGCCGCGCGTCATCGCTCGTGATGGACATCCAGGACGGCTACCTCGACCGCCTGCTGCTCACCCCGGTGCGCCGCGTCACTCTCCTGCTCGGGCTGATGACGGCCGATCTCGCGCTCATCGTCGCGCTCGCGATCCCGGTCACCGTGCTCCAACGCTGCGTCGGCAAGAGTAATCCATTCCGTGGGTTGTTTCTCTTTCACAAAATCGGGTAAGGCTTCGGAGGCACTCTTCGGAACGTCTTCCCGAACCGCTTTCACGAAATTGAGCAGCGGGGCCTGTTGTTTTGTGGGATTCTCCGCTTTGGGTATCAGTTCGATGGTGAGAGCATTCGAGACCGAAACGCGCGGGAACTCCTTGATGATTGTTTTCTGTTCCCCGGCAGTCTCTTTTGCGGGATCGAAGTTCTCGGCGACGACTTTTCCCTGGACACGAATATCAAACACACGTTGCCCGATGCGGTCGCCTGCCATTGGAACGAAGCCGAGTAAAACCGTATAGCGGCCCGGTTCCTCACCCCAGGTATCGTCAATGAGCGGAACATCAAACCGCAGCGCGCCCAGGCAACCGGATGCGAACAGCCACGGCTTGTCAATGGCCTGGAATCTGTCCATGCGGAAGTCCTCGTCGAAATAGCCCATGCCGTCAATGAACTTGTCATCCAGTTTGAACTGCACACCGTACGGGCTTTCGCCGCCGTGGCTGGTGTACTTGGTTGCAAAGCGGGGATATCCGAACCAGAGGGTCCCGTCATCATCCCGCATGTCGCCCGGCGCGCCGAGATTGATCGCAAACTCCTTGACCGGCGTCTTCGGACCATGCGCGACAAATACCGTCCAGTCTTTCGGCGTATGGTTTTCCCTGGGCTTGAAAGCCATGGAGCATTTCAGCGGGAACGAACAGGTGCAGCCGGAACTGGCCTCCGGAAACAGGAGGAGACCATTGGCCGGAATGAGATTGATCCAACATCCGGGGCGAATTGCGCCGAAGAACGAAATCCCCGCGTCGTTGTTCATGTTGTAAAACGCGGCGTTGTAAGAGCGATAGAACAGCCCGCTCGGAGCCGCCGAGGTGATACTGCAACAATGTCCGGGGCGCAGGAACTCCCACGGGACTTTCTCGCCGGAAATGGGGTGCGTGCGGGTCTCAATCTGGCCGGTCTGCAGATTACAGGCACGCGGCTCGATAATGACCTTATTGTCGACAATAAGAGGCCGACGGAGGTAATTGAGCGGGCGCGACCAACGAACATCCCCCGCCGATGCAGACAACGCCGTAATGCGCCGCCATCGCAGCGCGCCCTCCTGAAACGAGCCTCCGTCATGGTTGCTGAATGTACCGAAGAAAAGCAGGACTCCGTTCTGATATGCGCCGGCAAGCCTATCACCCCCGCAGCCGGTGAGATCAACAGGATTCTCCCATATCTTCTTTCCGGTTCGGGCATCCAGCGACACGACCATGCGAACGTCCGCCTCCCCGGGCAACAAAGCGGTTTCTTCGCTTTCTTCGTATTTTTTCTCACCGATCAGGCGTTTCCGTTCATTCAACGCCAGGGTCTTTTGTTCACCCGTCACATTCTGATGTGCCAGAAACACTTTCCCATCCGCAATCACCGGGACGATGTTCGCAAACTTGCCTTCTTGGAAAGTCCATAAAACATCCCCGGTTTTCGCATCGAGCGCGAAGAAACACTCCGAAAGCATGATCCGGTCGGTCAGAGCGGCTTTCGGCGATTTCTGACTCCCCCAAGCCGGATAGGTGTGCATCTGATGCCAGAGTGCGCCGGCACGATGCAGGTCCTGCCAGGCATCCCGGTTCGGTTCGGGATATCGCTGCTTGAACGTGTCAAGATATTCCGTATATTCCGAATTATTTTGTGTTTCGGGAGTTTGCGGAGTTTCTTTCCATTTTTCGCCATCGGTCAGATTGTCCCACGTTGACGCATAATCGGCTTCCAGCGGATCGGCGACGGAGCCGAACAGGATTCTGCCATCGGAGGAGATATACCCCCATCGTTTGCGGCCCGAATCGGCAGATATAGGCAGCGGATAGATATGAACGGTCTCGCCGGTTTCGGGGTCAAGGCGGTGGCATTTGTCGTGTGCGGCCACGTACAGGGCATCCTCCGTAGCGACCAGGTTACCACCATCCACATCGACACGGACTCGCACCGCGCCGGGGAGTTTCCGTTTCCACAGGAAGGTTCCGTTATAGGCATCATACGCGCTGATTTCCTCTTCGCCCTGTATAAACAGGCGCCCGTTGATGGACACCGGGGCCATGGAACGCGCGTGACGTTCTACCATGCCGCTCGGTCCCGGCTCGCCAAACCAGAGAACACCCAGCGGACATTCGACCAGGCGATCATCCGAACACGCGGTGTTCTGGGAGTTTCCGTATAGCTCGCGCCAGGAACCGGCATTCTCAAGCGGCTTGCGCTTTCCAGACAGAGTGCAGATTCCGGCGCCCTTTTCCGCCGGCATCATGGATATGTCGCCAATTGATGCGATGGAATTCCGGAGTTCCTGCATCTTTGATTCCTGGGCAATAGGCCAACGAAAAAAGACGGCTCCGCCATTCGGACGAAGAACGCGGCATATCTCTTTGGCGTTCAATTCTGTTTGCCCAGTCGTTACGGTGGAATCATAGACAATCAGATTGGCGAAATAGTCCGGCAGGTCCCGAATGTCCCAGTTCTCGACGATCATTTTCGTGCCGTAGAGAGCCGCAGCGTCGAGCCTCTCTTTTGCATTCTGGACATTGTGTGGGTTGGAGTCGATAGCGATGACCGTGAGTTCCGACTGTTTTGCGATTTCATAAGCCAGTCTTCCATCGCCGCATCCCAGAACCAGGCAGTAACCTTTCCCGACGCCTGCGCTCTGAAGCATCGTCCCCGCGAGAGACCGGGCAGACTCCATAGACGAGTCCCCTGGGTATGGTGACTCTTCGATCTTCAGCGTGCGTTTGCCGGGATTTTTTGGAGCGCCTTCGCTGAAACAGGAAATCGAGCCGTCATCCGAGCTGACAAGGAGTCTTCCATCGGAGACTGCCAATCCGGCAACCTCACCGGAGACGCTGCCTTTCCATACCTCTTTGCCGCTTGTGGTATCCAGCGCAACCAGAGATTCCTTGCCGCCCAGAATTAAGGTCTGTCCCGCCAAGGCCATAACATTGTAATTTTTGGCGGGGGCAAACCAGTGATATGCAGCGGATTTCAGCTGCCCCCGCTCCTCCTGAATGGCTTTCATTCTCGGGGAGATCTGGGCGATTTCCTCATTAACCGCGTCTTTCGTAGCCTGATTTGCCTGCGCCAACTTTGCCCGCAGATCGGCAATCCGTCGTCGGATGTTGGCGTCTTCTTTGGCCAGATCCTGCAAGCGCCTATTGATTTCGGGGTATTTCACCCGGTCGATCGCGTAAACGCCCTCCGGAGTAAGAATAAACGAGTTTTCCGGGGTAACGACAAGATCGATGCCGGGGAACCAGGCATACGGTTCGCCGAGTCGTTGTCCGGTTCCATCTTCGTAGGAAACTTTGGCTGGAGTGCCGGAAAGATCAACGCCGGTAATTAACTCATTCCGATCCAGCAGCGCCCACGTGCCGCCGACCTTGCCGCCGGGATAGAGATAGAAAAGAAACTCGCCATTTTTCCGGCTGAAACCGGCGGGCATGGCACGGCTCGAAGGCACATAAAGGACCTCTTTCGATACAACCAGGTATCCCTGGGGTGAGATTCCGCCGAAGTTGAGTTCATGCGCCCGGTCGCCGATGGTGTCGTTTTTCCAGACGACCTCGCCAGTTTCGGCATTGAGCGCACAGATTTGAATCCCTTCATAGGGAAACACACCGGCGGCGAAATACGCGATACCGTCATCGATCAGGACATTCGTGCGAACCGGCCAGAGAGAAATCATGCGGCCGTTTCCCAGGACCTTTTTGTCGCTGGGGCCTGCGCGGAATTTCCAGACAAGTTCACCGTCCGGCGCGGAAAGACAATAGACATAACCGTCATCGGAGCCGACATAAACTTTCCCGTTCGAAATAGACGGGGCCAGTCGCACGGGGCCATCGGTGAACCGGGTCCACCGGATCTCGCCGGTTTCCGCATCAAGCGCGTATACCTTGTTGTCTACCGAGGAACCAAAGTACGCGATCCCATCCGCGACAGTAACCTGGTACGCACTGTCGAAGCGCATTCGGGGAAGTTCCTCCGCCGGTTCGTACCAGGCCGGTTTTGGAGCATGGGGAGTCCGGTATTCCCAGGCGAATGAGAGCGGCGGTTTGATCCCTTGCGAAGTGACGGCATGTTGGGCGCTGTCGTGACGATAGGTCGGCCAGTTCTCCCCGCAAGCATTATCGGCTGTTATGGCGGAAAACCAGAGACAGAGGGCTAAAAAGGCGAAAAACATCCCGATGTGCTTCGTGAGAGAAAATCTGTGGAAATTCATTTTGGGGTCTCCGATGATCTATATTCAGGATGGGTTTTCGACGATTTCACCTCCCCGCAAAGAAACAATTTGATTCGCATACTGGTCCGCCGAATGCCCGTGGGTCACGACAATTACCGTGCCCCCTTCCCGTTGGAACTCGTGCAGGTGGCGAATCACCTCCTCGGCGTTTTCGGGATCGAGATTGCCGGTAGGTTCATCAGCCAGAAGGATGGAGGGGCGATTCATCAGCGCGCGGGCAATTGCAGTGCGCTGTTTCTCGCCTGCGCTCAGTTCGGCAGGCTTATGAAACTCGCGGTGAGAAAGTCCCAGATTCTTGAGTAATTCCCGCGCCCGTTCGCGGGATTCGGCATTCCGCTCGAACCCCGATGCCAGGAGGACATTCTCCAGGACGTTCAAATAGGGAATCAAGTGAAACATCTGGAAGACAAATCCGATATTCTTTGCTCGGAACTGCGCCCGTTCCAGTTCATTCATTGCGGAGATTTCCTGGTTGTTGACTGTGACTCGTCCGGTTGTGGGACGCATCATTCCGCCGATGGTCAACAGGAGTGTGCTTTTGCCGCTTCCGCTCGGCCCGCGAACGACAAGAAATTCCCCTTGCCGAACATGCAGATTGATATTCTGAATGGCGCGGACCTCGTTTCGGCCCACTCGGAAAGTTTTACTTACATTTTCGAGAAGAACCATGATTATTCCTCCCTCAGCGTAACAGCGGGGTCTTCCGTAACCGCGACGACCGCCGGAATGAAAGTGGACAGTGCCGTAAATGTCGGCGCAACGAGCAGTGACCAGGTGAGCAGTGAGTAAATGGGACGAATGGACTTCGCGGTCACTTTGAAAACTTGCGGCCCGAAACTCATTGCAAAACCGGTCCCCAGAAAGAACCCGATGGCCGCTCCGATCAAGCCGATGATGATGGCCTTGCCCAGGAACAGCGCGGCGATTCGGAAAGAACCATATCCCAGCGCACGCAAGACCCCGATTTCAAACCGGCGTTCCCGCACGTTCAGGAACGCCAACGCGCCGATCCAGATTGCGCAGCCCACCAACACAAGGGGCAACAAGCGCGCGAAAAACCGCTCAAGCATAAACCGCTGCTCGCGACGCGCATCGGAAATTGCTTTGAGTTGGATCACCTTCCCCTCCGGCAGCACTTGTTCCAGTTGAGTTCGCAACCGATCCAGAGGATCACCGGGTTCCTTGCACAGGCATTCCAGCGCCTGGATTTCATTGATTCGGCCATCGAGGTTCAGAATACTCTGAATATCTTTCAGGTGACCGTAGATTCGGATGTCATCATCGCTGCCGGTTTCCGGCAGACAGGAGGCTACCTGGAACTGCTTACCGAAAAGATCCACCATATCGCCATTCTTGACCCCCGTTTTTTGCACCAGTTCGTATCCGAGATACACTTTGCCCGGTTCGACCGCAAACGGAATCATGGAGGATTCCGCCACCCCTTTCGGTACGACTTCCTTTGCGGCAATACCGGTGAGGAGAACCTCCATTCCCTGCCAGGTGACTTTTTGCTGAAGAGTCGCCAGCAGGTGTCGATACTGAATCTCGTCCTGTGTCTTCTCAGCAAACCGAAGGATGTAATCCTCCGGCATAGTGTAATTGGAGAACCCGGTCTCCCAGAACTTAATCATGTCTGTTTCTTTGGGAATGATACGCAGGTTATAGCCGATGTCGCGCATCAGGCGTGTGGTCTCGCGCTGAGAATCCTGCGCGCTCGTGAAAAAGGCGATATACACCGCCACCGCAGTGACTACCGCCAGCAGGCTGAGAACAAAGTTATATTTGCGGTGAGTGATTTCCTTGAGAATCAGCAGTAACGTTGACATGATACCCTTTCCCTGAAATCACCCATAAACTGGGTGATTGATCTGTTTCATTTTGATCCAAGTCCTCTTCGGACAGCGATCACAATCCCCAGCAGAATAACAACCCCAAATCCGGCGATTGTCCAGAGGACTGTTCGAGTATAGAGGTCAGGTTCCCGTTCCTCGGAAGGTGGAGGATCAATTGCCTGCGCGGGAACGGGCTGCTCGCCAATCGGTGCGGACTCGGCTCCGAATTCCACAACCTGCTCGCTGTACCCGAACAGGAGATCCGTGAACGGATTCTCGGAAGCCGTTCCCACCGTCTCCCCGGACAGGCCGGAAGCGAGGATCTGGCCGATCTCCATTTTCACGAGCGGGTTCTCCGCATCAAAACCGGCCAATTCAATCACCTGCGATCGCATGGTGGAATCCCAACGAAGAGGCATAGGCGTCCCCATTATCAGGCTTCGGTTCAGGCCGCATTCGCACGATGCGCCAACCAGCCCAAGCAACGAAAAAAGGCGGCTTTCAACAATCTCGTCTCGGTGCAAAACCGGCCCCATCCTGCGCCCTCTTCCGTA
>JAKPRU010001096.1 GCA_029557025.1 Candidatus Omnitrophota bacterium
CCTCTCAGCGGCGATGGGCGGAGGAAAAGGCGAGGATGGCGGAGAGTTGCCTGAATCGGGAAGTCGAGGATCGACCCGTGAAGAAGATTCGGATTCGGTAGGTCAGGGTGGAGAGGACGATTCCTGGATTGCCGAAGCGCAGCGATGGGGCATATCGGAGGCGGTTGCGAGGTCAATCGGGAAAGAGGGATTTGAGCATTACCGGATGGTGGAGTCGGATATTGCCGCCACGATAGGCGCAAGTAAACGGGCAGAAGCGAAGAAAGCCAGGGAAGAATCAGCCGGGAAAGAGCCAGAGGACACACAAGCGACTACGGAATCCGCAGTCGTATTCGATTTTGAGCCAGAGGTATTCGGTGAGAAGGGCGCGAAGAGCCTCAAGGGTCTTGCGGAAATTGTGACTCAGTTGCAGTCTTCGATGGGGGAGATCATGAAGGCGAATGAGGCCCTATCGACGGCACGCCAGAAAGAACGTGAAGATCAGATTGCCCAGCAGTGGGACAATCTGTTTATCAACCTCAAAGAAGAAGAGTTGTTTGGGTCAGGTGCGCTGAATGATCGGGAAAAGACATCCGAAGAGCAGGCGCAGAATCGTCTCAAAATGCTTGACCGGATAGTGGACATCAATATGGGACTGGTTGCCGGAGGTCACGATCCAATACCGGAAGACCGGCTGATCCGTGAGCAGTTGGCAGCGTTATTTCCGGACCATATTGAAAAGAGAGCCACACGGGACTTGCAGCGGAAGATGGACAGTACCCAGAACAGAATGATCGGTGTCGGAGTTTCGGCGGGGAACACCTCGCCGGAGGCATTGACACCGCAGGAAGAGCGTAAACAGATGCTCTCGGACCTGAGAGAGGCTCTTTCATCTGGAGGCACAGTCTATTAAAAAAGGAGAATCCCGATGGCAGAATCCTGGGATACCATCTCCGCTGTGAATAAGACTTGTGAGGCATATCACAGGAAGAATACCTGGGAAAAGGCATCGCAGACCTATCCCAGGTTCTACATGGCGGAAAAGTTTCTGAAGCAGAACAATCGAACGGACATTACCGGAACCGGTGTGAAGTTCAACGTCCGAACATCCTTTCACAACACAGCGAGCATTCGTAAACCGTACCAGCCCGACGAAGTGACAACAGGCGGAGAGGTCGATCAGGGTGAAATCAACCCGATTGAAATTTCCGCTTATTGGGCGTGGTGGGAAGAAGAATTGGCGATGAACGGCAGTTCGGAAGGTGCCGATACGCTGATTGATCTTCTGGCTATGCGTTACGACGATCAGAATCAGTCGCTTCTGGAGTTTCTGGAAGTGCTGGGTATGGAAGGCCGTGAAGGTCCCGATGATTATGACGCCCTGAACGGCATTTTCCAGTATCTTCCGGCTCCGACCAGTGTGACACCGGGATTTCAGATTCTGAATCCTCCGAATTTCGACGACACAGTTGGCTTGGATCGAACGGCGGACCCGAACCTTCGTCCTTATGGCGCGTTGTATCAGAAGATCACAGATGAGGATCTTCTTGAGAAGATGCGTCTGGGCCGTTTTGAGTGCGACTGGTTTGAT
>JAKPRU010001102.1 GCA_029557025.1 Candidatus Omnitrophota bacterium
ACAACTTTATCGGCAGTATCATCAGTGCCTGACTTCGTACGATTCGAATACGGCGGGTCGTGCGGAGGAAACGAAGGTATCCTCTGCCGGGGAATCTGTCCGGCAAGAAACATGAATGGCCTCCAACGGATCTTCGACATGGCACGTGCCACCTATCATCCGCAAATCGGATTGACGATTTTCGCTATTCTGTTGATGATGACCGGGTGCGGTAACCGGCAGGCAGATTCTGTAATCGAACTGACCTTCTGGCACGCCTGGGGCGGCTACGAAGGGAAGTACCTTGAAGATCTGGTCCGGGAATTCAATAACACGCACACACAGATCCGGGTGAAACCGGCGTTTTTCATTATCGGCGATAAGTTAATGGCCGCGATTGCCGGAGGGATCCCGCCGGACATCGCAACCGTTTGGGACTGGATGCTGCCCACCATGGGCGAGGCCGGATGTTTTCTTCCCCTGAATGACTACCTTCTGCGCGCCGGACCTGGGCCGGAGGATTACCTGCCGAATGTCTGGGATTACGGCATGTTCAGCGAAAAGAAATTTGGTGTCCCCACGGCACTGAACGTATGGATGATCTTTTACAATAAGCGACTGTTCACCGAGGCGGGTCTGGACCCGGAATTTCCCCCTGCCGATATTGCTTCTCTTACAGAATGTGCCCGCCGCCTTACACGCCGCGATGCGACCGGGAAATTGGAACGGATCGGATTCATTCCCGAATTCCAGTACTCTTATATTTGGATGTGGAACTTCGGAGGGGACCTCTACGATCGGGAATCCAGACACTTTATTATCGACTCGCCTGAAAATGTGCAGGCCATGAAATGGATCGCGTCCCTGTATCGGGAGTACGGAATCGATAATTACCGCCGATTTGTTGCGACATTTGGAGAATACGACAGCCCGAACAATCCATTTTACAAAGAGAAACTGGCCATGCGCGAAGACGGGCAGTGGCAGATCTCCTTTATCCGGCACAACGCTCCCGATTTGGACTATGGCCTGATTCCTTTTGTCAGTGCCGTTCGGGACCGAGAGAGTCAGAGCGCGATGACAGGGAGTTTCTGGGTCATCCCCGAGGGATGCCGGAATCCCGACGCGGCATGGACCTTTTTATCCTGGCTCATTGCGCCCGCGCAATCCGCCCGTTTTGCGGCGACGCTGTATAATGTTCCACCGTTGCGTGCCGCGCTGAACGATCCGGCCTACGCCGATGTCTACCGGTCGAGGATGCGCGTCTTTATTGAGTTCCTCCTTGAGGGGCGCGCCCGCCCACTGCCTGCCCTTCCCATCGGGCAGTTTTTCTACAACGAATTTAATAATATCATGGAAGAAATCTGTTCCGGCGCCCTGGAGCCGGAGGCCGGTTTGCCGATTCTGGACAATCGCTTGCAGAGAGAACTGGATCGCTCGCTGCGACATCTCGGCATTACAGAAGAGCATACATGACCCGTCAGGATCGACTGCACCTCAAAAATGGCCTTCTCTTCGCGGGACCCTGGATTCTGGGATTCTGCGTATTCACATTCGCGCCGATCCTTGCCAGTTTTTACTATTCCCTGTGCAGCTACAATGTTGTGCGCGAGCCGATCTGGATCGGATTGGAAAACTACCGGACTTTGCTTTTTGAGGACCCGCATTTTCTCAAAACATTATATAACACCCTGTATATGATGGTTTTCGGAGTTCCGCTTTCTCTCGCGCTTGCATTTTGCCTCGCCGCACTGCTGAACACGGATGTCAAATTCCTATCTTTCTTTCGTACCGTGTTTTATCTTCCGAGTGTTGTGCCGGTTGTAGCCGTGTCTATCCTCTGGGTGTGGATTCTGAATCCGGAGTACGGCTGTATCAATGCTCTTCTCGCCTCGCTCGGCATTCAAGGCCCCGGCTGGCTGACGGATCCCCGCTGGTCTAAACCGGCTCTGATTTTAACGAACCTTTGGGGTGTCGGCAACATTATGATTATCTTTTTGGCGGGGTTGCAGCAGGTTCCGCCAAATCTTTACGAGGCGGCTGTGGTAGACGGCGCAAATCGGTTGCAACGCTTGTGGAACATCACGCTGCCGTGTGTGAGTCCGGTGATATTCTTTAACCTGATTATGGGGGTTATTGCCTCGTTTCAATATTTCACACAGGTCTATATCATGACGACCGGCATTTCGCCGGAGTATGGCGGTCGGGCCGGTGGGCCGGAAGGCTCAACATTGGTGTACGCCTTGTATCTCTATCAGAATGCATTTCAGCATTTCAAAATGGGCTACGCGAGCGCGATGGCATGGATTCTGTTTTTGCTTTCAGTGGCGGTGATCTATGTCATACTGAAAACAAGCGGCTGGGTGCATTACGCGGAGGAGCAATAAGGGGCACAGAACAATGCTTGGAAAGAAAAACGACCGGGTCTGGATTTATGCCGCGCTTCTCGCGGGGTCGTTCTTTTTTTTCATGCCGTTTTGGTGGATGCTGATTTCTTCCTTGAAAACAAATGAGCAGATATTTACCGTTCCGCCCGATTGGTTCCCCCGGCCCATCCATTGGCAAAACTACCTGGACGCCGTCACCTTTATTCCATTTTTACGATATCTTTGGAATACCCTGATTATTTCCGTGGGCAATACGGTAGGGAACGTATTGAGCGCTTCCCTGGTCGCGTATAGTTTCAGTCGGATTCCCTGGCGAGGCCGGGATGTCTGCTTCTATTTGATGCTGGGAACGATGCTGCTCCCGCCGCAGGTTACCATGATTCCCGTATTTGTCATATTCCGAACCATGCGCCTGATCGACACCTTTGCGCCGTTGATTATTCCCTCCTTTCTGGGTACACCCTTTTTCATCTTTCTCCTGCGTCAATTTTTCCGTGGGATACCGGAGGCGCTCAGCGAGGCGGCGCGGATTGACGGGTGTTCGGAATGGCAAATCTACGCGCGAATTATTATGCCGCTTTCGATCTCCGGTCTGGTGACCGTTGTTGTGTTTTCATTTTTGTGGAGTTGGGTCGATTATTTGAATCCGCTGATTTACTTGCAAACTCCGGAGAAGTTTACTCTTTCGCTCGGATTGCAGCAATTTCAGAGTAGCCATGCGCTGGAGTGGGGAATGCTGATGGCGGCCGGTACGCTGATGGTGCTGCCGGTTGTGCTGTTGTTTTTCCTTGCGCAGAAAGCCTTCATTCGCGGTATCATTACGGGCGGGCTGAAGGATTGATCATTATATTAGCGTAATTCACGTAGCCTCATTCACCGGCTTGGAACGCTGATCAATGTGGCGGACTCGGAATGGGTATGAAACGGACGGAAGTATATGTAAATCACAACTATCTGCATCGGAATTGTCGGCGGTAACGGGTGTGACGCAGACAAAAGGGGATGCGAATTCGGCGGCAGCCGGGGGTGGCTTTGTGTACCTCGGAGGCGATAACAGCCATTACTGTTGTCGTGTTGGGACATCCGCCGGTTTGTCCGAGGATTGCTGAGGCGCTGTCGGTGGATCAACCGACGCGGCTGCCGGGCGGTCCAAAGAGAGATCGCTCCAGGAAGCCGGGTCGTCCATGGACTCCAAATGAGTGGATACTGTGACATTCGGCAAGACGCGACGGAGGTCGGCCTCAATCCGTTCAATCAGTTGATGGCCACAGTGGACTGTCCATGCACCGGGAACGATTACATGAAATGACACAAAGCGGCGCGCTCCGGCCTGACGTGTACGAAGCGCATGGAATTGTACGTCCGCTTGGCCATGTTGCTCCAGGACTTGCTGTATCGCCTCCTGCTCTTCCACAGGCAATGCGGTATCCATCAATCCGAGTACCGATTTGCGGACCACCCCTGCCCCCGTCCGGACGATATTCGCGGCGACAATCAGCGCCACAATGGGATCCAGGCGTTGCCATCCGGTCAGCGCCACAGCGCCCACACCGACCAGCACACCGGCGGATGTCCACACATCGGTTAACAAGTGCTGGGCATTCGCCTCCAGAGTAACCGAGTGGTAGCGCTTACCGGCCTTCAACAAGACAAGCGCAACAAACAAGTTCACTACCGAGGCGGCAATGGAAACTCCCAATCCGAGCGCGATCTGCCCGATGTTTACGGGAGCAATGAGCCTTTGAATGGCCGCGACCGCAATGCTCACGGCGGCAACCAGAATCAATGTGCCTTCAAAACCGCTGGAGAAGTATTCGGCCTTCTCATGTCCGAACGCATGGTTCTTATCGGCCGGCCGAGCCGCTATCGCCAACATCGCGAGTGCCATCAGCGCACCGATGAGGTTCACGAGCGATTCAAGCGCGTCGGACAACAGGCCGACGGAATTGGTCAACAAATAAGCCACGGCTTTGAGAACAATGGTGAGAATGGCCGCCGCGACCGAAAGCCAGGCAAAGCGTGTTAAAGATAGACGGTTGTTGGTTGTATTTGATGTCATGGCGCAAACCGGCTACACACTTTCATGGTTCGACATCAGGCAGTTTCCTGTCCGATCTTTCTTTGGTTGCGCTCGATGACTCTCGCCAGCCACCACCACATCGCCCACCCCAGAAGAACCATCGCCACGAACAGCAGGCCATAGGAGATACGCCAATCGATGCCCTGTGTGACTACGCTATACTCCGACATTCCTCCGATACTGGCAATAAGATTCAGCGGAAGAAAGACCACGTTGATGATCGTTAGATTTTTCATCAGGACGTTCATGTTGTTGTTAATGATTGTTCCGCGAGCGTCCATGAGGCCGGAGAGTACCGTGGAGTAGATGCCCGCCTGTTTGTTGGCCTGTTGATTCTCAATGATGACATCGTCCAGAAAACTGAGTTGTTCCTCGGTGAGCGCCCATCTTCCGGGGGCGCTGCGCAGTTTCAACAGAACCGTAAGGTTGGCTTCCAGCGCGTTGTGGTAGTAGACAAGACTTTCCCCCAGCGCGAACATTTGCAAGAGAAAGCGGTTCTCCATCGATGTAACGATTCTGGCCTGGAGTTCCTGAGACATCTGCTTGATGGCTTTCAAATGGCCCTGGTAGTGATGTATGGTTTGGAGAAGAACACGAAGAACGCAGTCCTCTACGGACTCGACCCGCTTGAATTCACGTCCGGTCATTGGGAGTTCGCCCCGGGGGACGATAATGATCGCCCGGTTATCCATAATTACAATGCCGATGGAAGATACCTGGAATTGAACGGCTTCCTCGACGACGATATTCTCAGGGTGTTTCCAGATAAGAAACGTCCCGTTTTGGTAACTTTCTATTCGTGGAACCTCATCGGGGTCGAAGACGGCCTCCAAGTCAAGTGGTTCCAACGCGGACATGCGGAGCAAGTCTTCCTTTTCCGTGTCCGAGGGTTGGTAATATACAAACATACTTGCAGTATCTCGGTCACATCGCGCGAGTTGTCCGGACTCAATTCGGTATGTCAATATCATAGGCGTTCTCCTGGTTGATTCACTCCATGCGCGGAACCGGTCGTTTCGGCACAGACCGTTTCCCCTCATTTCATAGCATGTCGCCGTGCGCTACAGGCTTCAAGGTACGGTTCAGCAAGTGATATGGAACAGACCGGCGGTGGACGGTTTCCGCTTGTTGAAGATTTCAACGGCCTCGGGCGTCGGGCAGAGAATCACCTCCACACCTTTCTTCCTGAAATATTCTGTGGCCTCTTCGGAGAGGTGAAGAACACCCTCGTGGCCGTTGCCGATCACGATGGTTCGGAGACCATCTTCGTAACAGTATTTCGCCTCGTCTTTGGAAAGGGTGTGGGAGCTGCCATAGACCTGCTTGGAGAGTTTTTTCTTGCGTTTCTCGATTTCGCCGCTGGAGCGAATGAGGACATCGAAGTCATAGGTTGTTCCGTTGATTGTGATGGAGCCGAAAGTGACGCTGTTGATTGTGGTAGTCATGGCCGTAACCTCTCCTCAAGTAGTGTATCACAAAAAGGTGGCGACAGACCGGACGGTTGGAACCAATAGAACCGATGGGACCCATGAGGGTTGGCGGACAAGAGGGATCCCCCCGACCCTCCGTGTCAACGGGCAGGCAGAAGAAACGATCCGTCAGGGAAGAGCGAGGAAAAAGCGATGCAACGGACGGTGGAGGCCCGTTGCATCGCCTGATGATTCTATCCCGGGTCGGATGGGATTCTGCGCAGAGACGTAATAGGGTTATGCGGCGATCAACGAGTCCGCCAGTTCGACGGCGGAGGCGGCATCGGGGGCATAGCCATCTGCGCCGATTTCATCGCACCATTTCTGGGTGACCGGCGCACCGCCGACCATGACCTTGATGTTCTCGCGGATTCCGGCCTGCTCGAAAGCCTGCAGGGCATCCCGCATGGCGAGCATCGTTGTAGTCAGAAGCGACGACATCCCGATCAGGCGAACCCCCTTCTCCTTGTTTGCCTGGATGAACTTTTCGGGGGGGACATCCACGCCAAGGTCAATGACCTCATAGCCGGCCCCTTCCAGCATCATTCCGACCAGGTTCTTGCCGATA
>JAKPRU010001112.1 GCA_029557025.1 Candidatus Omnitrophota bacterium
TTCTTGTGGCACTTCTTTTATATTTTGGCACGAACCCTCTTCCATGACCTGATCGATGATCCTTGCCATTAATTCCTCGCCAATGCCGGCTTCTTTCAATGCCTCCTCGAACTTCGGACTGGCGTAGGTTAATTGCAAATCCTTTCCATTGTCGTTCACATGGCGGATATACGCCAGAGCAAACACCGGTTCACAACCATATCCCTCGGCGCCGGCGACGGTAGCAATGGTGCCGGTTGGGGCAATCGTCAATTGGGCAGCATTCCGAATTCCATGGGCTTTGATGCCGTCCACCACAACCTGCCAATCCAACGCCGGTCGTCCCCAGTCATGGGTATAGGGAACGAGGGATTGGGGCGGTGTCCAGGTCAGGCTTTGGCTGTCGTAGATACTGCCGGTGATTGCCGGGAACGGTCCGCGGCGCTTTGCCAGTTCGATACTGGTCAGCATTGCATGATACCGGATGAACTCCATCACCTGCGAAGCAAACTCCTGACCGACCGGCGAACCATAGCGGATCCCCGCATGGTACATTAAATCCGCCAACCCCATGATTCCCAACCCGATCCGGCGCGCCTTCATCGCCGCTTCTTTCAATGCCGGGACGGCGGGAACATATTGATTGGCATCAACGACATCATCCAAGAAAGTTGTGGCGGTAACCACGCACTTTCGTAATTCCTCCCAATCCACCGTGTGATCCGGACCGAAAAATTGGGCGAGGTTGATCGAACCCAGACAGCAGTTTTCGTACGGTCCCAGCCACTGCTCGCCGCAGGGATTGGTCGATTCAAGCTGATAGAGATGAGGAACCGGATTCGAACGGTTGGTGGTATCCAAGAACAGCACGCCGGGTTCTCCGTTATGGTGCGCCTGGCTGACAATTTTCCGGAAAAGATCCCGAGCGCGTACCGTTTTATAAACCTTAATCGGAATACCGGCATTTTCTGCTTGTTCCAAAGTGCCGTCAAACCCGCGATATTCCGGTGAAAGCACATCCGGAAAGCGCAAATCCCAATCGGCATCATCTTCTACGGCTTGCATAAAGGCATCCGTGATCCCAACTGAAATATTAAAATTGGTGATGGAATTTTCATCCGTTTTACAGGTGATGAATTCTTCAACGTCAGGATGATCCACCCTTAGGGTT
>JAKPRU010001116.1 GCA_029557025.1 Candidatus Omnitrophota bacterium
AATCCGTGGAGTGTGCGGAATGCGGCTTACCGTGGAGGTGAACCAGCGACAACCGAGATACTCCTCCAGAAAGGCGTAAACCCCGTACAGGGTTCCTCGTTTCTGTCCGCCGGCAATAATCAGGTGTGGCGGCGCGGTACGGATCACAAATCCCTCGTTGCCGAGACCCGCAAAGTTCACATCAATATCGAGGGCACGCAAGTGTGCGTTATCGCCCAGAAGAATCTCGTGCGAGCCGACCGGCTGTTCATCGGTTATCACAGGCAGTCGAACGCCGGAAATCTGTTCCAGGAACATTTGCAGCTCCTCGGCGGCGTGCCGTTCCGATGGGGATGCCGACTGTGACACCACAATTCGGAACTCACTCTGCCCGTTCTCGGCCAGGAGGAGAGTCGGAACGGTTGTCCTTGAAGCATTCTTTTCATTCGGAACAGGGTCCATCGGAAAAGCCGGATGGATACGAACCAGCATGATGGTTCCCAAGGCGAGGGTGATTATTCTGATTCGATTCATGGAGATCCTCCTTGCCGGGTATGGCGGGATGCGGGCTGGAAAACCGCGAATGGGAAGACAAGTTGGAAAAATCATGCTTCACCAAATCTAAGTTGATCTTGTTTATTCCGTCAAGGCCGTATAGTCGGTGTTGTTTGCAAGGAGCCCCCCCGCCTCTCCAAGGGGGAGAGGGTGGAGAGGAAAAAGGGGGATGCGGGATTCTGGATCAGGGGATGTCATACGGCCCTTTGCGGGGTGGGATGGAATGCTATCTTTTGCGGAAACGATATCCCGGAAAGCGTTATTTCAGGTGATTGTGCGAGGAGAGAGGTCGGTTGTGATTGCCGGACGACTCCGCCGAGTATGTTCCTGTGTGCGATACAGGACAGTTTCAGGCCGCGAACTTTGCATCTTCTGCGTGTGACGTGGTTTCATTTTTACGATGACTTGGGCAGGAATCTCCTGGTGAATTTCCTTGCAGTGCTGGCTTTTTTTGTGCCGTTGCCGATTCTGGGAATTCCGGTGTCTATCTGCGCGATTTGTGCGTATGCGAACAGCCTGGTTCGGTTCGAAGACCCCCCGGCGAGCCGGTTCATTACGGAATATCGGCGGTATTTCCGGCGGGGATTGGGATATGGCTGGTCTTACCTGGTGCTGTGTGTGCCGCTCGGATTCAGTTTCAGTTTTTATCTTCATCACAGCAAAGAATGGGGGCTGTGGGGATACCTGCTTGCAGGGATCTGTTTCTGGTCGCTGGTGTTCTATTTTGCGATGGGATTTTATTTTTTCCCCCTGCTGGTCCATCAACGAGAGGGATTCCTCCTCACGCTGAAACGGTCGGCACTCGCGGTTTTGCTCGGACCGGGGTATGTTTGGATCGGAATGAGTGTCTGGTTATTGTGGGTGGCGATATGTTGTATTTTTCCACCGTTATTGCTTGTCGTTCCGGTGATCTGGGCGGCGATCACGGCGAATGCGGCGCTTTTGCTGCTGTTGAATGAATATCGCGATGAGGTTCCCGACGTATGATTGTTTTTGCATCCCCGGCTTTCTTGTGGGGCCTTGTAGCATCCATTCTGCCGTGGATTCTCCGTCGGCGTCTGCCGAGAGAGATTCCGAGAGTCCCGTTTGCATTCATCTCTTTTTTGCGTGAGGTGGAGGCGCAGGAGTTTATCAGTCCACGGTTGCAGGAATGGCTGTTGCTGCTGTTGCGGATACTGATCGTGGTCGGGCTGGTGATGGCGGCGGCGGACCCGGTGTGGGTTTCCAGCGGGTGGGGAGAGACGCGGGAACAACTGCGGGCGATGTTGGATACTCGTTCGGGAGAGGAAGCGGTTCTTTTGTTGGATCAATCGGCGAGTATGCGGTATACGGGGGGGGAGATTTCATCATGGCAGGCGGCGGTCGATCAGGCCCGGCGGGTTCTTCAGTCGGATTTCGGGCGCTCCTGGGCGTTAGGCTTCTGGAGCGACACAAATGGCGGCTCCATTTCTCTGCGGGATCGTCTGCATCGCGGTAATGTGTCGGACCTGGCGCGAATCCTGGATGAATCGAGTCCTGTCGAACGACCGTCGCACTTTCGTGCTTTATTGGAGGAGATTTCGCGGGATCCGGGACTGTCGCCGGTGGTCTTGATTACGGACCATCAGGCTTCAGGGTGGAGAGACCTGCTTGATTCGCCGCCGAGCGGGGAGTTCGGAGCGCCGCCGCTCTGGGTGATCCCGGTGGGAGAACGTCCGACACAGGCTGTCTGGGTGGAGATCGCCTCCATGTCGAGCGTTCCTTGGGCGGCAGGATTCGATGAGGAAATCCAGGTAACGGTACACCAGTGGGGCGATGTGAAATTCGCGAATCCGATTCTCCGACTGATTCTGAATAATGCGGAACCGGTTGTGCTTGCGGAGGTTCCGTGTCCGCTGGATGGCGCACCGATGGAGGGCGTTGTGAAAGATGTTTCATTGCGGATGAATGTCCGGTTAGGCGGAGCGGTCGGCGAGAGGGATGTCATTCCGGTTGCGCTGGAGTTGGTGGGGGATCAGGGGGGTTCTCCGCTGACTCGGATTACCGGTGAGATTCCGGTACTTTCCGGCAGAAAAGTGTATTTCATCGGGGATACCGCCGCCGTGGCGGCGGTGCGTGAATGCCTGGAAACGGATGGGGTGGTGCGTGCGTTTGAACCGGTCTCGGCGCCGGGCGTGGATGGGATTCCTACGGATGGGCTGCTGGTGACGGCGCTTTCGGCGGTGCAGGCGCAAATCCCGCAGTGCGCGGCGTGGGTTCGGCAGGGGGGCAACTGCCTGTTATTGCTGGATGCGAATCCGGAGCAGGTCGGTGCGGATTTGCTTCTCAAATGGCAGTCTCTCGATGGGAATGCCGTTCAACAGGATGCCGCGTTCGAGACGGGCGGACGGTTGGGGGAGATTCTGTCCGATTGGCCGGAGGCCGCCTGGCGGGAATGGCAATCCCCGGTGGGGGGGTATTCTCCATCGGCGAATTCGATTGCATTTTTTGGCACGCGGGAGGGACCCCGGACGGATCTGCTCGGCACGATAGACCAGGGGCTGGGAAAAATAATTTACGTAAATATCGGGCAGGGAACCGGGGCAAGAGTTTTGCGCAGCCCGATCTTTCCTTCGGTTGTGCTGGAGTCCATGAAATTTCTGGCAAAGCGGCAGGACTCCGAATCATGGTTGCGCGCCGGGCCAAATCCGGAAGGAGACCTTCGCCCACTCACTGATGAGGAACGACAGAAACTGGAGCAGACGGGGCTTGTTCGATTTTTCTCGGCGGAGGAGCTGGAGCAGCCGGGGTCCGTTTTGGCCGCCCCGGTACCGCTTCGTTCGCAGGTTCTGGGGATTGTTATTCTGCTGGGGCTGATCGAGCTCTGGCTGGCAAATCGTGGTGTTTCTTCGTGAAGATCCTCTTGCGCCGGAAGTCGGGTGATGATAGAAATGAGAAGGATTCAGGTGAGGGCAGGAATCGCCCCACTTCGTATCTCCCCCGCTCTTGGGGGAGAAGTTCTTTGGGCACATTTGAGATTACCGGGACAATTTTTACGGGTCGGATGATGAAAACAATCTGGGTACCTATCCTTGGGGCGTTTTTGCACTTCACAGTATTCAGTGGGTATGCGCAACAGGAATATCCCGCGCCGCAGCTGGTGAGACCTGCGAACGGGGCGCAAGTGTATCTTTCTCAGATTCGGTCGGACGGGCTGCATTGGGAATCTGTGCCCGGCGCAGTCAAGTACGAAATCGAAATCCTCGGTCCATCCAGTTTTAACCAGGGTTTTCCGTACACGACCAGCACGACTACCACGAATTTTGTATTCGGGCAGAATGGGGCGCTCGATACGACATTCACGGGAACTTACTCCTGGCGAGTGAAAAGCGTATTCGGTTCGGAGGAGGATTCTATCGAAAGCGAGTTCTCTGAAATGTGGTCTTTTCTTGTGACGGTTTCACCGACACCGACCAAGACTCCCCGTCCGATACCTACCCCGGATCTGGATGTCAACAACGACAACGCGGTGGATTACAAGGATTTGTTCTTTCTTAGTCAGCAATGGACCCCCGGGGGACGGAACTTGTTATCCTATGCGCCGTATTTTCGGATTCGGAATATAACGCCG
>JAKPRU010001140.1 GCA_029557025.1 Candidatus Omnitrophota bacterium
ATACAGGGAAAGGTGGTGTCGGGAAAACCAGCATCGCCGCGGCCGCGGGTTTGCAGTGCGCATCGAAAGGATACAATACGCTGGTGATGTCGCTCGACCCAGCGCATTCGCTTGCGGATGCCTTCGATCTGGAGCGTTCTCTTTACGATACCGCGAAGGGGGACCCGGTTGCAGTAGCCGATAACCTCTGGATTCAGGAAATCAACATTCAACAGGAATTATCGAAAAACTGGCAGGAGGTCCATGCTTATATCTCCGGCCTGCTGAATGTGTCGGGCCTTGAGGATGTGGTTGCGGAGGAAGTTGCCATTTTCCCCGGTATGGAGGAGATATCCTGTCTGCTCCATATCAACCGTTATCTCAAGCAAAAGCAGTTCGATGTGATGATTCTGGATTGTGCGCCGACCGGCGAGTCGGTGCGATTTGTCAGTATGCCCACCACGCTCGAATGGTATATGAAGAAGATTTTCCGGTTACAGCGAAACCTCATCCGAACCGTGCGTCCCATCCTGAGGGGAGTTTCTTCCGTACCGCTGCCGGAAGATCGCTATTTCCAGAACCTGGAGAGTCTCTTTCAGAAGATGGAAGGGATCGACCGGGTCTTGTGCAATCCGGAAGTAACGAGCGTTCGCCTGGTTACCAATCCGGAAAAAATGGTTATCAAAGAGACCCAGCGGGCGTTCATGTATTTTGCGTTGTACGGACTCTGTGTGGACCTGGTGATTGTCAACCGTATCCTGCCCGAGGATGCCGATCTGTCGTATTTTCGTAAATGGCGCGAGAAACAGCAGAAATATGTGGAGGAAATCCGGGAACTGTTTACTCCGGTGCCGACCCTGGAAGTCCCGGCGTTTGAGTCCGAAATCCTGGGTAAAGAAGGATTGGACAGGTTGGCAAAGCGGCTATATGATAATAATGATCCGACAAACCGCTTCGTCCGGGAACGGCCGATCCGGTTCACAAAAAAGGATGGACGGGGGACCATAATTATCCGTCTGCCTTTCGCTCTGAAAGGAGAGGTGGACATGGTAACCGCGGGGGACGATTTGGTCGTTCAGGTGGGAAATTTCCGAAAACACGTTACCCTTCCCAGGACATTCGTCGGATTGACCCCCGAACGAGCTGTCCTGAGGGAGGGGGAACTCAAAGTCGAGATGGGAGGTGTCGGCGATGAACGCGACAAACGAGGATGAATCCCGTTCTGCAGCAGGCTGCCGTTCGCAATCCTGCCCTATCGGTGCGCTGTTCGATCTGATATTCGATCTTCCGGGGGAATCCATCGATCAGTTTCGGCAGTCGAAAATCTCCTTTCTACGCGGCCTGCGGGGGATGATCGACCGCCGGATCGAGTCCCTCGAAAGCGCCCGTGAACGCAAAGGAAAACGTGCCCGCAAAGTAAAAGTCGAGTAGGATTTCCGGCCCGAACCGCCCGGAAAATCCCGATTCAACAGGAGGAATCGATGCGTCTGTTTCGATTGGCCCCGTGGGTTCTCTGTGTTGCTTTATTTCCCGTTTCGGTATCGTCACAGGTACTCGAAACCATTGAAGCGAAAGTCAACGGGGAGATAATTTTTGCTACTGAACTGGATGATGCCATGCGGGCTATGTGGTTCTATGGGACAAACCGATCCCTGGAATCCATGACCGATGAGGAATATCGGGCATTGCGAATGCGTGCCTTGAAAGAACGGATCAAGGATCTCCTCCTGACCCAGGAATGCCGAAAAATCCTCAAGCAACGCGGAGTGGACAGTCGCGTTTCAGAGCGTGAAATCAATTACCTTGCCGATCAGGAAGTGGAGCGATTTCGCGCCGCTTTCTC
>JAKPRU010001169.1 GCA_029557025.1 Candidatus Omnitrophota bacterium
ATCAAAATGACCGGCCGATTCAAAAGACCGACAGGCAGGTTTTTTTGGCGAAAGATTACGAAGCCAATCGAATGGAATACGTTCTCTCCCGGTTACTTCCTGGTTACTTCAGGGATTCCTGAGGAAACTTTCATAGTCATAAATCCAATAAAATGAAGAACAGGCGTGGAGGGACTCGAACCCCCGACCACTTGATTTGGAGTCAAGCGCTCTACCAATTGAGCCACACGCCTGTTAGCAATTATCCTATCATCGCCGAGCGGTCCAGGCAAGAAGTCTGGGATACTTCGCAGGTTCTTTGTTACTCCCGCTCCGGGAACTCACGGAACTGATTGGTCACCGGCAGCCGTCGGTCTGTCCCGAACGCTTTCGTGGTAACCCGAATGCCAATCGCCGCCTGACGTCGCTTGTATTCCGCCCGGTCCACCATGCGAATCACGCGCCGCACGGTCTCCGCCGAATACCCCAGTCCCACGATATCCCGGCAGCTGTATTCCAGCTCGATATAGGTATGAAGAATCCCATCCAGTTCCTCGTAATCCGGCAGGGAATCCGTATCTTTCTGGTTGGGACGGAGTTCGGCGGAAGGCGCTTTTTCAAGCGTGCTTTGTGGAATGATTTCCCGGCCATCGCGTTCGTTCCGGTACCGCGCCAGGCGATAGACCCAGGTTTTCGGCACATCCGAGATCACTGCAAGCCCACCGCACATATCGCCGTACAGTGTGGCGTATCCCACAGCCAGCTCCGACTTGTTTCCCGTGGCCAGAACCAAACTGCCGAACTTGTTGGAGAGGGCCATCAGGGTTGCGCCCCGGATACGCGCCTGAAGGTTCTCCTCCGTGATGTCGGGTTCGCAGCCCTCGAATTCCTTTTTCAGCATATCGAGATAGGTCTGGAATACCGATTCAATGGGAATGGTTGTAAACCGGATTTCCAGGTTTTTCGCAAGGCGCTGCGCATCCAACCGGCTGTGGTCAGAGGAATAGCGGCCGGGCATGAAGACTCCCCACACGCGATCCTTTCCCAAAGCATCGACGGCAATCGTACAGACCAGGGCAGAGTCAATTCCTCCCGACAGGCCGATCACCACGTCACGAAATCCGTTCTTGCCGACATAATCCCGGACTCCCAGCACCAGCGCCTGATAGACATCCTCAATCGGGTCGTTGCGATACTCTTTGACTTTCGGAACAAATGGATTCTTGGAGATATCGAAGGACTTGGCGGGCGCTTTCAATTCCAGGGTCGATCCGCTGGACCGGATTCTTCGCGGCGGATCATCGTGATCCTCACACCAATCCCGCTGCAACGGAACGGCCAGCCGATGCCGTCTCAATTCCTCCAGGTAGACATCGATGATAAGAAAATCTTCCTCGAAAGCCTTTGCCTGGCCCAACACGTTGCCATCCGGGTCTACGACCATGCTTCTGCCGTCAAAGACCAGTTCATCCTGTCCGCCGACCTGGTTGCAGTACAACACCGCCAGGTTGTGATCGGTGGCGCGGGCGGACAGGAGAGTACGACGTTCCTCCGGCTTGCCGACATTAAACGGTGACGCAGAAATGGCGACCAGCAGGTCCATGCCGCATTCTGCCAGGTGGGCAACCGTGCGCGGATGCCACAGGTCCTCGCAGATCACCACCCCAAAAGTCAGCAAGTCGGTTTCGAAGAGGAATCGCTCCCTGCCGCTCCGAAAATACCGTTTCTCGTCAAACACACGGTAATTCGGCAGGTTGGTTTTTGGCACATAGCCCAGAAGATGCCCATCGTGGATTACCGCGGCTGCGTTGAAAACATCCTGCTCCCGAATTACCGTGCCGATAATGGCGGTCAATCCCTTTGTTTCCGGGATAAGTTGCTGCATATAAGACCGGAGATCCTCCAGATACTGAGTTTTGAGCAGAAGGTCCCGTGGCGGATATCCCGAAAGCGCCATCTCCGGGAACACCACCATCTGGACCTGCTGTTTTCGGGCCTGCTCCAGCGTCTCCCGGATTTTCTCGGTATTGCCGGGAATGTCGCCCACAATCGGGTTGATCTGAGCCGCTGCCAATCGGACGTACTGAGCGGAATCACGGGCCATGACCTTGATCACCTTCCTTCCCGGCAGGCAGTTCCGCCGAATGCGGTTTTCGAGTTTTGCGATATTCCCATAAAGAGTAAACGAGGTAGACCAGTACCCCAAGAAACATGAGGAATTTCAGGACCAGATAAATCGCCGGATGAACCAGCTTCCAGCGTCCCACAATTACGAATTGCAGGGCGCTGACCAGAAAAACCAGAGAAAGATACAGCGCGCCCCAGAAAACAATCCGTTCCTCTGTAAATACCCACGATTCCTTTTCCCGCGCGGTGTATGCCGCCGAAAAAGCCAGCGCCAGTGAGGCCAGCGCAGCCATGGAAAACGCGAGGATCCCCAGGCTGTCGCGCAAAGAGACCAACAGGGTCGGAAAAAACTGCGCCTCGCCCGACACCTTTGTGAAAGGAATCCAAAGAATAAACGCCATTATCCCAAGAGCCGCTGCCAGCCATCGCATTCGAGAAACGGGATCCTTTCCACGAAATAGTCTGTGTCAAATATCTCTCCAAACCTTGAATGTCCTAGTGTACCGCAACGAAAATATCTTGCCAGATTGTGATGCACAGTTTCAGCGATTCCGCAACAAGTTGCTGGAAGGAGGGGTTGGGTGAAGGAATTGCTGGGTTTACAGGTTGGAGGGGATACTTGGGAGATTCGACGGGGAGATT
>JAKPRU010001170.1 GCA_029557025.1 Candidatus Omnitrophota bacterium
AGAAAGACAGCGACGCCCGCTCCGACAATCCCCATGTCTACGACAACCCGCGGCCAGAAAGGGGTCGGTCCCGACCGCAGTCCCCACAGGTGAAGAAGGCCGAGGATCAAAACGCACCAGATGACTGTCGGCACGCATCCAGCCCCGGGGAACGAGAGGCCTCGCCGGGCAAGATGCCATGCGAAGGGTATGCAGACGACGAGAGACAGCAGCAGCCAGGGGTATGGTAGCGTCGCCGCCGCGAAGGGGGCTGCCAGGGCCATGCCGGCGGCCCGGGAGCGCCTTCCCGGATCGGGATGCGGCAGCCGTAGTTTCTGGCTGTCTCTCATCCTGCGTGTTCCTTGCGTATCAGTGACGCACTGTGTTTGCCGTCGTCAAGATCGGGGTCAGCGTTGCCTTCACGATGCGTATGGCGGAATCCCCCCTCTGCTCCACGCCGACGCGGACATAGGTGGCATCCGGATGTGCTATGAAACGGCGGACAAAATGACGCTTGGGGTAAACGGGTCCGAGCACGATTTCGCCCAGTGGCATTTGTCTCGCAGAGAGCCGGAACGGTCCTCGCAGGACTTGACCCCTGTCATTCATTTGCACGAGTGAAACCTGAACATACGCTCGCCCTTCCAAGTCAATATCCAATCGATACTCGTGAGCTCCGCGAAGGGGCACATCTCCCTGCAGGGCTAGAGGCTTGTTCCACACTCCCAAGCCCGAGATCCATTCCGTAGATCGTTCACGCCGGAAAAAACGGAATCCCTCGCCCGATGAAGCGCCCTGACTCATCACCAGGGATGGCTCGAACAGACCGATACTGGCCAATGCTTTTCTGCCGCTGGTGAGTTTCACCACCCGCGTCCATGGCATTTCCCCGGGCGTCAGGTCCACCGAATCTCCTTGGATGCGGTCCTCCCTACGCCGAAGCTCATAAATCTGATTGCCGTCCGCCGAAAAAATAAGCGCTGACAGCTCGGGACGCGCTAGAATTTCGCTGAGGACAGAGTTATAGATTGGCGGCAGGTAATAATCGGGAATGTGCAGATAATCTATGCCCAATCCCTTCAATCGTGTCCAAGCATGCAGGGCATCATCCTCGCGGTAAACGGGAATAAGATGCGGATCGAGATAGCTGATCATGCGCCTGCTCGAATAATACATGTCCGCAGGTCTCAGTGACAGGATCTTGGCGTCGGCAGGAACGTGATCCCGCAGAAACCCGACGGCCTTGATATGAGGCCACATGAACAGCTTGTCCGTCTCCAATACAAAATCGACGTCTTCGGCGTGTGCCGGATTCTCAGCTATGGCTGCGGACGCACGTTCCAGGATGATCTTGCCTTTTTCGTTGCGAAAGGTCACGTCGGTGATTCCCCTCTCGGCCAGAAATTTTTCCACCGCAGAGGTGTCGCTGGGTGCAAGGACGAGAGTCGGATTGAATCTAAAAAGTGAAACTCGAAAGACGTCGTAGTTCAGATATGGGGCCCAACTGTAGAATCCGATCGTGACAATTCCTTGCAGCACAAAAAACAGAGCAAGAATAGGCAAAAAAGCCTTTGCCAGGGAAGATCCCTGCCCGGGACCTGCCTTTTTTCGGTTTCTTTTTGCATCGGCCTGAATGCCTTCGATTCCATTGCCTGCAAGCAACGCTGCAAAAGGGATCAGGATCAGCCAGTAACGTTCGTTCCGTATCATTAAATCGATCCCTAACAATGTCGAGAGCACGACCCCGCCGAAATAGCATAGAACCATTCCCAAAGCCGTAAAACCCCAGCCATCCGGAATCTTGTCGACGTCCCCTCGGCAAAGATCGCGCCAGACGGTCTCGAAATGTAGCCGTTTGAGGTATAGGACCGTCCCTGCGATCATGAACCAGAACAGGAGCGAATAGGCCTCAAGGGCAAACCACCCTTTCAATATTCCATACTGAATTTTTTCCGGCCATGAATCGATGCCCCGAGCAATACGAAAATATTCGTCCCAGGCCAGCTCCGGCATTGCAAACACGGCTGGGTTGTCGCTTATCAGCGAACCGAACACCATGATATTCCGACAATAGGGCCATGTCGCAAACAACACTGCAATACCGACGACGGATGATGCATCAATCAACAATCCGCGGATATTTCTCCATCCTCGGTTCAGGGCAATTGCAATCACCGTCAACGGAATGAACAACACGGCCACGGAATGCGACCAGAGGGCGGCCCCAAGCAGAAGACCCTGCAGACCGGTTGCCCCTGTCGAAGCCCGCATCCCCACAACAGCTGCCATCACGAGGACAATTCCCAGAACCGGCAACGCATCGAGAAGCGCCGATCCGGCACCCAGAAAG
>JAKPRU010001171.1 GCA_029557025.1 Candidatus Omnitrophota bacterium
AATCCCCGGCCTGTTCAATCCGCCCGATTCCCAACAATGCTCTGCCGACAACGTACAATCCAAGCCCCGATGGTTGCACATCGTTCCTTAGCATGTTCAGAAAATGATAGTCCGCAAGAGGCTCAGGCGAGAATCGCAGAAACTCATAGAAAAACTCCCAAGCCTGCTCAATGTTATTGTTGTTCAATGCGATTTTGCCGCGTTCGTAGGCCGCCCGAAGAGCAAGTCTCCCATCGTCGATCTGCATGGTTCGGTCGAAATCCCTGTCCGCTTCGAGCGCTTGTCCTCGGGCGATTCGAATCTGGCCCATACGGAACCAGGGCCACCCGTGCAGATAATTCTCCAGAAGGTCTGTGCAAGCCTTGTAATGCTTCAGAGCCTCTTCCGGCGCCGTTTTTTCAAGGAGTTCGCCGATTCGAAACTCCGCGCCGGCCGCAACATTCCGATGGCGCAAGTCGGGGTCGATCCGGCTCAGCTCGCCGAAAAATCGTGATGTATTCGATAAATCATTCAAATCATGTGCCGACCTCTCTATCGCCGGAGTGGCTTCTGTCCGGGTTCCACCTTCCATCAAGATAGACCAGTGCGATGATCGAGCGGCAAACAGTATCGCCGCCAGCGTGATAAGAACCGCCACGCCGAACGCAATCAACAGGCGTTTCATAATGAGACCATCTGGACCGGCAGTCATGGTTCCGTATCCTACCGTCTTTTTGATGAAGGGTCTGTACTCCATCCTTGTTTTCAATCTTGATGTCGGCGGGAAGTAACCGTATCCTCAAGAAACAGAATCCGAAAGGCTTTACGGACCTCGAACCATGTTCCGTCTTGTGTTGCTGGTCGCGCTGTGTTTTCTCGTACAGAGCGCCGATGGAAAAGATTTTTCTACCTCGACTCCTCAATCCGACCGTCATATCGAGATTCGGCCCGGCCCGCCGGGTCGTCCGGAACGCCCCTCTCGTCCCGCCCCCCCGTCATCCCAAACGGTCAAATCTGTTACCCCCGAAGCCGTTGCGCCTTTTCCTCCCGGCACAACCGAAATCATCCGTATCGCAAAAGTCTGGGACACAGAGCGGATCGACGGACCGAAGACGAAGCAATTCTCGTTGCTTGGCGTACAGGGTTTTTCGAAACGCGAGGAAGATCCTGCGGTTGCGGAGTATGGACATCTTGCCTATATCCTTGTGAAAAGTCTGGTCGAACATGAAACAGTAATTGTGGAATATGATGTCGATTCCCGCCCGATAGACGGGCGAATTCCGGTCTATCTTTTTCTCAAGGATGGAACATTCATTAACCGGGTTCTGCTTGAAAACGGCTTGGCGTTGCCGGAGGAGAAATCCGCCTCACTCCAATACGGAGATCTATTCGAAAAAACCTACAAATCCGCTCAACGACAGCGAAAAGGATACTGGAGTCACCTCGAATCAGAATAATTTATTTTAATTTTTTCTTTTTAATTCTTAATTTTCCTCCCCTTTCCGTGTGAGAACCAGACCGGCAAGTAGATTCGCAATCAGACCGAACTGGCTGAAAAGGTCCCAGTCCCGATATCCCCAGTCCGGGTGCCAGAAGGTCATCCATAGCACACCGCAACCGACCATAACGGCAAGGGCGCCAAGATACCGGTCCCGCAAATGCCACGAGTAAAGCAGAATCAGCAGCAGCGACAAGAACGGCACGCCAAACGGGGCGGCAATCCCATGAAAGAAAGCGAGCATCCGCAGATGGTCCACCGAGAAGATCAGAAAATAGTGATTCTTCGCCCAGAGACTGATCCAGGGAACCAATCGGTCGAATCCCACATCGATCCCTTCCGTTCTCAGTACTAACGGGGTGACCACGAGAAACAGGGATGTAACAATCAAGGGCAGGGAAATGCCGATACGGTCCCGATCGTCCAGAGAACGTCCACGAAGGTAATAGAGATATCCCGGCAAGTAGAAAACCGCGAGAAGATGCGATGCAACGGCAGCGAAATACGCAGCGGAGGCTTTCCAAAGCGGCTGTCGACCCCGGTGATATTCGCGCAATTCATACAGCGATAGAATCAGAAAAAAATTCACCCAGGCATAGTTTTCCACGTGACCGAAAAACACCCAGACACACCCGGCGGAAACATTCAAAACCCAAAATAAAGGAGAAGTGGAGAATCGCCACAAGACAAACAGGTATCCCGCACCGGCCAGACTGCTGGAAATCGCAATGGCATACCATGGGATCACATCAAGCGGACGAAGGATCCTGTAGACCGCCTGGTGAATAAAAACCGTCAGGCAGGATCGATAGAAACATCGGATGGTGGGTTCGGCGATGAGACGCTCGAAGTAATAGCAATCGGCACCGATACGGTCCCAATGTCCCAACAGGAAACAAAGCGTGACGGTTAACAGGTAAAGGACAACAAGAAGAATTCGGCGCCTGGTAAGCATCCCTACGATAAACCGGGGGCATTCCGCAGTGCGGAGGCTGCCCGTTCGGGCGCAACCGAGCAGAGCGGCAACCCCATCAATTCCGCCCAGTCCTGCCGACGCGGAGGAATCGGCATGATTTCAATGTGCCAATGATAATCCATCTGAATGGTCTTCCAGTATTCATGCCGGGGAACCGTGTTGGGACTGGTGTGGAGCGACAGCCCGCGTCCCCAACCGGGAAGTACAACATCCAGCCGACGGAATGTATCCAAAAGGCTTTCCGCTATACCCGGCAGGTCCTCAATGGGAACCAGGCCAAAATCGTGCAAATGACGACGAGGTAAAATATGGACCTCGAATGGAAATCGGCTCGCGAACGGAGCAACGGTCAGGCAAGCATCGCCGGAGGCCACCAGGCGATCCGTGAATCGTTCCTCTTCTCGAAGGATATCGCAGAACAGGCAGCGCTCCTTGTAGTTGTAATAGTCTCTCGCCGAGGCCAGCTCGATTTTCAGGGACGGTGGTGTCGCCCCGGAACCGATCACCTGGCTGTGGGGATGCGCCAGATGTCCCCGCGAATCGGGAGACTCCAGACGACATGCGGAGATATACCGCATTCGAATGTCCTTCCGAAGATCAAGAAGTCGGCCCTGAATCACAGACAGGATATTCGAGAGGCGGTCTACCGAAAAAGAGGAAAATTGGTCATTGTGACGCGGGCTTTCGATCACGATTTCATGTGCGCCGACCCCCCGCATCCGATCAAACATTCCGACTCCCTCCCGTTCTTCCCCGCCTTCCACCGTGAGAACGGGAAGACGGTTCGGAACCACGCGAATCTGCCAACCCGAACTGTCCGGTTTCCGCCCGCTGTCTGAAGACACCGCGACAATCTCCGGTGGAGTATAATTCTCATATCCTTCGCAAAAAGCGCATGGAACGCTGTCCGGATCATCTGCCAGCGGGATATTCAGCGTCGCCTCCCGTTCCGGATGATGGGTGATCACACACCATCCCCCGTGGTGCGGGTCACGGCGCAGTTCGGATGGGAATTTCGGTGGTTCCATTGATCGGCTCCGGGATTTCCTTCGTGTTTGTCGACTCTCCGGAGATGGTATCCGTTTTCAGCGCAGGCTCGTAGGACGGCTCACGAGGACCCGACAACGCAGCCGTGCCGGAACGACGAGTCGCCGATTCAGATTTCGGTCGATACAAAACGTATCGCCGAAATGTCTGTTCGATTTCATAGGATTCTTTTATCGTGGCAGCGAATCTCTCCGTGAATCGCTCGCGGTCCACAGGCTCCTTAGACAAATCCTTGGACAGCAGGATCAGGGCAAACTCTTTCGCGGCAATCCGTTCCAGGAGAGGGGTCTCGTCCCACAATCCCTGCCGAACCAGCTGTGTGCACATAAACGGCTCATAAACCGGATCGTGCCCCGCCAGAAGAGGAAGCCCTGCGCGTTCCGCGAGAACCGGCCCCGGTGAATTCTTTACAATCCGCTCTACATTCCGCGCCTCATGGAGGTCCTCCCGTGTCGGCGTATAAGCAAAATCCCACCGGTACGGCCAGTGCATCGTTCCCAGCAGCTGGGCCAGCAACAATATGGGCAGCAGGAGATTCAGCACGGCACGGGTGGGACGTTCCGCCACATCCACCTCCGCCAGCAAAAATCCCAGCGAAAGCGAAGTGGCCACCACCATCTCCAACAGGTAATTCGGCGCAGAACCGATCTTGCCGCACAGAAGCGCTGAAATCCACGACATCAGCAAATAATAAACCACAAGGTCTCTGCGCCTGTGAATCCAACGATGAAGAAAGAAAAACACGGCCATTCCGCCCAGGACCGAATAGGTCATCCACCAGTGACGGAAATAGATCAACAAATCCTCAAGGCGGTACTCATTGACGTTGTAAAGAAAGACATGCAGAAAAAAAGTCCCTCCTGAAAGGAGTTGAACCAGACCGTACAAAACACAGGTCGCCACACCGACCGAGATCAACAGCGTAAAAGCCGCACGTCTTTCTTCCCGGTAATACAAAAACAGAAATGCGGCAATCGGCCCGGCAAACATGGTTTGTTTCGTACACAGAGCTGCAACGAAACAGGCTGCCGCAAATCCCACCGACTTTCCCCGTTCCACCAGCGCCAGGCCCAGGACCGAGAAAAAAATGGCCGGCATATCCACTCGCGCCAACGCGCCCCAGTCGTAAACATGATAAAACGATAAGAAACACAACGCCGAAAGAAATGCGGGCCAACGACGCCCCGCAAGCCCCCTCATCCACAAATAAATCAGACCCGCGATGCCGAACGTCGCCGCCACACAAACCCCCCTGCCCCATAGGAAACCGGTTCCCAAAAGACGGTCGCCGATAGCCAGTAGAACCGGATAAACGGGGGGATAGTTGTCCACCAGGTACGGTGGCTCATCCAGTGTCCGATACAGGCCTCCGCCTGATGCCAGACGGTGACCCCCGTAAATCAGAAATCCCTCGCTGTTGTCCACATCGTAGGGAAACATCAGCAGCACGTAAGCGTGGTAACCGAACAATCCCGCATAGAGCAGGAATCCTCCCGTAACCAGGACCTTCAGGAACCTCGGCAAGAACTCGGACTCAGCACGACCCGCCGGAAACGGGGGGGCTGCATGGCACTCCGGTCCTACAGACGATGACTGTTCAACCGAATTCGAATGAGATTGAAAATCCATTTCAGAATCAACTTTGGAGATATCTTCGACTCTCCGACACGCCGCTCCACAAAGATTATCGGAACCTCGGCGATACGGTATCCTCTTTTACGGAGAGCGTACAGTGTTTCGCCGACGATGGAGGGACCATCGGAAAGGAATCGGTCCCAGGGAAGCGAGGCCAGCGCCTCCCGCCGAAATGCCCGAAACCCCGACGTCGGATCCGAATACCGCAGTCCTAACGCCAATCTGGACAACAACCCGGCAACTCGACTGTTCAAACGACGCCGGGGGCCAAATCCTTCCGTGCTGCCGCCCGGCATATACCGGGACCCCAGTACCACATCGGCATCGTGGATCGCCTCAATGAGCTTCGGAATATCCTCCGGACGGTGCGAAAAATCCGCATCCATTTCCACGATAATGTCGCCGTCCGTCTCCGAGGCCCGCCGAAGGCCATCCCGACCCGCCAAGCCACGCCCGCGAGGCGGCGCACGATGAATAACCTCCACCCGGCCCGGATGCTCTTTCGCCAGTTGATCGGCAATCTCCCCGGTGCCATCCGGCGACTGGTCATCC
>JAKPRU010000587.1 GCA_029557025.1 Candidatus Omnitrophota bacterium
CGATTCGCTCGATTGTGACATTGGCCGTGGGCAGTTTCTGTACCCAGACATAAAAGTAGGCGGCGACCGCAAAAGCGAGGAGAGAGATGGCGATAGATACGTAGGGCCAGAACGATTCCATTGGTGATGCTCCTTTCACTATACCCGATGCTTCCGGTGTTTTGGAAAGGGATTGTCCAAAAAACGCCATTTTGATTATAGGCCGTGTATTCAAAAATGCTACACCGCGGAGCATCGAATTGCAAAAATGACATTGTCACCAGCAAAAACGGGCCGCTCGGGCCCGTTTTGTACAAAACGAAAAGAAGATGTGCCGTTTTCGGGCAGTAACGTCTCCAATCGATCTTTCTATATCGTGCCGCATCCCCGCACAAACGCATCGAACGATTCGAGAAACTCACGAACCAGCGCGCGGGCGGAGGGCGTCAATCCGCCGTTCTCGTCCAGGCCTCGGGTGATGTTGAAATAGAACTCGGGATGGTTCATCAGAGACATATCCAAAAAGGAAAGAACCGCCTTCAGGTGGGATTGAGCCCCGTACGTTCCGATCGCCCCGATACTCGCACCCAGCGTCGCAGCCGGTTTCCCCTCCCAGCTGTTCCGCATCCAGGGGCGCGATCCCCAGTCAATCGCGTTTTTGAGGACGCCCGGATAGGAACGGTTGTACTCGGGGGTGACAAACAACACCCCGTCCGCCCGCTCGATCGCCTCCTTGAGGCGCAACACACTCTCCGGCAGTTCTTCCTCCAGATCCTGCGAGAAAAAAGGAAGCGTCTCGATCGGGAAGGTTTCCAGATGCATGCCGGCAGGCGACTCCGCCACGAGAAAGTCATACAAGGTCCGGTTGGCGGATTCGCTTGAGATGCCCCCCACAAGTGCGAGAACGGAAATCGGCTTATTCATGGCAGTCCTCCTCCAGCATGGATTTCATCACATGCAACAGATTCTCACGGGTGTTGTTGCCTGGATATTCCAGTACGAGATCCAGACATTTGTGAAGGACCTTTCCCACCGCACTGCCCA
>JAKPRU010001192.1 GCA_029557025.1 Candidatus Omnitrophota bacterium
GCAACTGGCCGGGCGAAAAACATTCCTGTGGGTTTCTCTCAACAGCCGAAAAATTCGGCCGTCCGATCCTGCCGGAGATGAAATCGGGGTTCACCTGACAAAACAGACGGCAGAAATGGCACAGGAACAGGGGCTGCGCATCTCGCTTTACCCGCATGTCGGTTGCTGGGTGGAACGCACCGGTCATGCTTTCGAGATCGCGGAAAAAGCAGGATTGCAGAATGTGGGGTGCACGTTCAATCTCTACCACTGGCTGAAAACCGAAGGCCCGAACGACCTGACGAAAAAAGCCGAATCGATCTTCCCCCGGCTCGACTGCCTGACCATCAACGGCTCCCCGCAAGACATTTCCAGTCTTCCTGTGGAAGAGGGGATACTGCCCCTGGGAGAGGGAGATTACGATGTCAGATCATTTGTGGAAACATTCCACAAAATGGGTTTCCGGGGGCCGATCGGTCTTCAGGGATACGGGATCGGCGGGGACATACACGCCAAATTGGCGGCATCATTGGAGGAATGGAAGAAGTATAGCCGGTGGATTGAGGGCTGATTTTGGGAATGCTTGCTCAACGGCGCAGGCTCCCCTGCCCGACCCTCCCCGTAAATGGAGTGCGAGTAGAAGTCCATCATTTCGGCACACGGCGAAACTCCGTCCCGGACGATCCCTGGAGTGCCGTTTCCATTTCCTGCGCCACCTGCAAAGTGGCCTCTTCGAGACATTCCTCGACCAGCCGAACAATTTCCCGGCGAGACTGCTTGGCGTCCATTTCATTGGTAGATCGACGTTCATCCCGCGCCGCAAGGAAACTCTTGCGGAAAAGGATATTCTGGTTCTCCACGTCAAACAGGGTAGCCATGAGCTGCACAGAGGCATGGAAGTTGGCGGGAAGAAACGATGAAGTTGTGCGATTCTTCTCGCCGGGGAGGCGCGTGAGCTGAATCTGTCCGAAGAAATGGCGGATCTCGCCGCTCAGGATAAGCGGAACCCGCCCCGAACCGCGTTCCGCAATCCGAAAACCCTTCTGCCGAAGCGTTGTCTTGAGCACATCATCCACAAATGCCTGGGGTTTCAAGCGGAAATCACGGTCGCGTGTCTCGATGGTCAGGCTGGATTCGCTGCTGCCCTTCTGCTCCGGGTACGGTCGCGTGTCCATAAACAGTTCCACCAGAACTTCCGGCCCGTTGGCCGTTCCGGTTGTTTGAGCAACCTGCGCCGAGCGACTTCCGCCCGATGTGCCGCAGGAAACCAGGGTCGGAAGGATGACAAAACAGGGAAGGAGTTTCCACAAGTGTGTCATGGGTCAAGATCCTCCATGCGATCGGTGTGTTCGCATGTCATGGAACCGGATTTGCAATGAAGTTCCGTTGACTATTATGCCATAATCCAGGTAAAATATCAGTTCGTGCCAATGCAAGCAGGAGTTGAACAAAATGAAGAAAGACATTCATCCCGAATATCATATTGCGAAGGTGACCTGCGCATGTGGGAATACCTTTGAAGTCGGATCCACCTCCAAAGCGATCCGCGTCGAGATTTGCTCTGCCTGTCATCCCTTCTACACCGGAAAACAGAAGTTGATCGATACCGCCGGGCGGGTGGAGCGGTTCAAGAAAAAGTACCGACACCACTACAAACCTGCCACGGAAGACAAGCCCGCCACGACAGAAGCGTCCTGACCGGGTCACTACTGTTCCCTTTCGCCTGATGCATGTGTGATCGTATCATCGGGGCCGGATGGCGATACGGATTTCGGCTGGACGGATGCCGTGGTTCCGCTGATCCGTCAGGACCCGGCGATTCGATACGTCTTCTACAGCGCCGGCAATGGCCTCAACTCCAGCGGGGACATTATCGGGACCAACACAACCATTTTTCAGAATTGAGACAGACGAAAAAAAAACACCCAAGCCCTCCCCGTAAACCAGGAGGGAGAAAAACCTCCCCCCATTCACTTTCAATCACCTCCCCCCGTTTACGGGGGGATTGAGGGGGATAGTCGTCAATTGCACTCCGCTACCAGCGGCCCGCGCAACTCGTTTACGAAGAATAATCTACCCGGCAACGTCGGCATAAACGTAGACGGAACCCACGGATCGGGGCCGTAGCGCAGGGTCATCCAGAAACTCATCCCCTGCCACTGCATTCCTCTCGACAGCACACCATCACAACCACCGATAATCCAGTCCGCCTGCAAAAACAGACCCGGCCCGATGGTATTCGCATAGCATGGCACCAGCGTCGTGCGGCTTTTGAAACTGGTGATCGCGTTCTGCTCGATGGTGAGCGGGTGCAATTTCGCGCCGATCCGGTAGGTCTGCGCTTTCCATTCGTTCACGGAATCAAACTCGGCGGCGAAATGCGGCTCCCAGAACGCAATATGGCATACACGCCCAATGCCGAACACCACGGCCAAATCCGCCCCCTCTTTCTTGAGCGCGGTGATCCGTTCCGGGTACCGGGGAAGCAGCTTTTTCGTGGCAAAAAACCGCTGGTTTTTCGGCACAGTCAACTTGCCGAGCGGCCCGTAAAATGCCTCCTCCATAGCCCCCTGAAACGAGCCGACCTCCGTTGGCGGAGTCGAATTGCCTTCTGCATCCGCCCATTCATCCATGTTGAATCCGCTGACATGCTTGCAGTCGATCCCCCATTCCTTCAGGAAATACACCGTCCACGCATACATCCCCATCGGCCCGACCGGAAGAATCAGCGCGAGTTTCTTCCCGGCCTCTCTGGTTCGGCGGATGGTCTGCGCGATTTCATGCCCCATTTTGGCGTCGAATTCTTCCACCGTCTCGCACGGGACCGGCAGGAACCGCTTGTTCCACCAGGGCTGACGTGCTGTG
>JAKPRU010001200.1 GCA_029557025.1 Candidatus Omnitrophota bacterium
CGCGGAAGACCTCTATCGGCTGTACCAGGAAATCGAAGCGGAAGATGCGCGGGCAGGTGTGTCCCGCATCCAGTGCCTGTCCGAACTCATCCGAACCACCCGAAAACAGGGCTATATCGACGATCTGTTGCGCTTGCGTGCTCAGGTCGTACGCCACTTTCCGCAGGTCGGCTGGTCGCTGGCGCGAGTGATGCCGCTGGTGCGGGATGCCGATTTCGAAGCGGCGATTGAGGCTGCGGCGTTCGCGTTGCGCGCGGATCAGGACACCCGTTTCGGCGAGAGCCCGTTTGCCGCACCGCTCTCCCGCGTCGAGCAAGTCGGTATGCACAACTGGTTCCTGTGGCAGGGTTGGCCGGAAATCTTCGACGAGAAACCGGTGATTGCGATCCTGCAGTACATGCTGGGATGCCATCCCGGTAGTTCGCTCGACTCCATGATCTCAGGCATCGGCACCCATTCGCCGACCATCGCGTACGGGTACAACCGCGCGGATTGGAGCTATGTTCCGGGCGGCACGTTCTGGAACTCCATCAACCTGATCCGACCGGATTTTCCGGAGGACAAAGTGTGGCCATTCCTCTGGCAGGAGCGCGAATACATCACGGATGCCTCAACGATGTATTTGTTCCTTGCCGCCGCGGTGCAGCGATATTTCGAAGAACTGTAGTCTGTCTGCAACACCATATGGTTACGAAAAGGGAGTCTGCCGACGCTGGCGGGCTCCCCCTCTTTTGCCCTCTCGGAACGGGAACTGTGTGCGGGTGTTGCAAAGTGGTTTGCATACGCATCGATGCGCTTACATATTTGACAATATTCAGATCCGAAAGCATGATGGACACAGGATGGTTGGAAACGCATGAGGATCGAGAGCCTGCCCCCTGTACCGCGGTTAGCGGGGAACCCCGGAGGAGACAGAACATGATCGAATCGAGATGCGGACTTTGTTGCTCCGAGTGCAGTTACCGGGAATCCGAGGGCTGTGTGGGCTGCATTACCATGAAGATGCCTTTCTGGGGGGAAGCTTGTCCGATCAAGTCCTGCTGTGAAGAAAAGGGATTGGATTTTTGCGGACAGTGCGAATTATTCCCCTGTGACAAGCTGTTTATGTA
>JAKPRU010000007.1 GCA_029557025.1 Candidatus Omnitrophota bacterium
GGGCGTGCTGGGATTCATCAACGGCAGTGTCAGCGTGTTCGGTAAAGTTCATCCGATCATCGTGACGCTCGGAACCATGGGGATCTATCGCGGGATGATTGTGCTTTGGACACGGGGGCGTTGGGTGATGAATGTCCCGGAGACACTAACCGATTTCGGGCAGGGGGATTTTCTGGCGATCCCGATTCCGGTATGGACAGCGGGAATCGTAGTGATCCTGTTCGGACTGGCCTTGCGATACCTGGAATCGGGGCGCATGGTGTATGCTTCCGGCAGTAATCCTCGTGTAGCGCGCCTGATCGGGATTCATACCGGTAAGGTATTGATCCGGACCTTTACTCTTTGCGGCGTCTTGACCGGCTTGGGCGGTGTAATTTACGCGGGACGGTATGGCGAAGTACAAACCAATACCGGCATCGGGCTTGAATTGAAAGTCATCGCGGCGACAGTGATCGGCGGTACGAATATCATGGGCGGCAGCGGTTCGGTGTTCGGCTCGCTGCTCGGCTCGCTGCTGTTGGGCATTTTGTCGAACGCGATGGTCCTTTTGCACATATCTACTTACTGGGAAGGAGTGGCGGTTGGAGTATTCATTCTGGGCGCGGTAGTCGTGGATACGGCACGCCGGCAAAGGGGGACCGGATTGTGACCCTCTCGGAAATCGGACGACTTGCGGTGTGGATTGTTCTGATCGTGGCGCTGAGCATACTGTCGCCGCGCTTTATGGATATAGACAATTTGCGGGAGGCCAGCCGATACCTGGTAACAACCGGAGTTATGTCCGCCGCGATGACGGCGGTGATTATTACCGGAGGGATCGATTTGTCCGTCGGTTCGATCCTGGGCATGTCGGGGATTGTGCTGGGCTTTACCTGGCAGGCAGGATTTCCCCTGCCGTTAGCGCTTCTGATTGGTGTTTTATCGGGAACCTTAGCCGGACTGCTGAATGGGATCTGTATTGTATATGGCCGAATTCCGCCGCTCATTGCAACACTGGCGACGCTGGCGCTGTATCGGGGCATTGCGCTCGCGATAAGCCAAGCCGCCTCGGTGACGAATTTTCCCCAATGGTTTCAGTTTTTCGGACAGCGGAACTTTGCCGGAATTCCTGCGCAAATGCCGTTATTGATCGCTGTGCTGGTAATCGCATACATCCTTCTTCATCGCAGCCGATTCGGCAGGATGATCTACTCGATCGGCGATAATGAGACAGCGGCACGGTTTGCGGCGGTTCCGGTGGACAAGGTAAAATTGTGGTTATACGCGACTAGCGGACTCTCGGCGGGTCTCGCAGGCGTGGCGTTCACCGCCCACGCCAACACCGCAAAGGCCGATGCCGGGACGGGGTATGAGCTGGATGTCATCACCTGCGTGGTGCTCGGCGGGACCCAGATCACCGGCGGCAAGGGAACCATTCTGGGGACCATCCTGGGGCTTCTGATTGTAAGGACTATGATCTATGGAATGCATCTGCTTGCCGTGAAAACCGTGGTTCAGACCATTGTGGTTGGCGTGGTCCTGATTGCCACGGCTGTTCTCAATCAATATATCGAATTATGGAGAGAACGAACGCGATCCCAATCGGCGGGTCATTCTGTCGCCGGTTCCCCTGCCGGCTCTTCTTGAATCCGACGGCGATTTGCCCTAAAAATAATGTGCATTATGAAATCCGAACCGGAGGTATTTCGATGAAACAACGGCATCGATTTGTTTTTCTATGGAGTTGGATATTCCTGTGCGTATTCGTTTTGACGGCGAATGCTGCAGAATTGGCGATTACAGAAGGGTTAATGGATTATCAGGTTCTGCAACGTGGCGCGGATAACACCGCATCTGTGCGGGTCTCAGGCACATCCGAAAAGGACGCTGTTGTTGAGTTTACAGTTCTCAAGGACAACGAAACTGTTAATGGATTTCAATGGCAAACACTCGCGGAGTGCAAAGACAATACCTGGCACGGGACAGTCGAAAAGATTCCGGTCGGCGGCCCGTATACCATTCAAATACGTCGGAAGAAAAGCGAATCCGAGCCGTTAGCCATAAAGGACATCCTGGTCGGCGACTTGTGGATTCTGGCCGGGCAATCGAATATGCAGGGATACGGCAACCTGGCAAATGCGGAGGAACCCTCGCCACTGGTTCACAATTACGAGTATGCGGAACGATGGACCATCGCGAAGGAGCCGCTTCACGCTCTGCTGGAATCCATCGACCCGGTACACTGGGGAAAACTAACCGATGAAGCGGAACGGAAACAAGAGGCGGAAAAATGGCGAAACACCACAAAGAAAGGGGCCGGCCCGGCGCTTCCGTTCGCCAAAGAGATGGTCGCGCGAACCGGGATTCCGATCGGTCTTGTGCCCTGTGCGCATGGTGGAACCTCGATGGATCAATGGCATTTCGGCAAGAAATTCGAAGGCGGCGCTTCTCTGTACGGCTCCATGCTTCGGCGCTTCCAGGTTGTGGGAGGAAAGGTAAAGGGTATCCTGTGGTACCAGGGGGAGTCAGATGCAAGCCCGACCATCGCTCCCGAGTACGAGAAGAAATTCAGGGAGTTTATCACGGCCGTACGACAGGATTTCAACGAACCCGATCTGCCGTTCTATTATGTACAGATCGGGCGGTTTATCCATTACAAGGTTTCCATTAACGATTGGAACATCGTTCAGGACGCCCAGCGGCGTCTGGCCGGTGAGATTCCTCACGGCGGGGTAGTACCCGCGATGGATCTGGAACTGGACGATCCGATCCATGTCGGGACGGAAGGGCACAAACGACTCGGTAAACGGCTGGCGAACTTGGCCTGTCGCGACCTGTTTGGACAGACGGATATCCTCATCGGTCCGTCCGATCCGCTAGCCAAATATGTCAAGGATGGCGGACACAAAGTAATCGTCACATTCCAGAACGTGAACGGAAAACTGACTGCGCCGGGGCGAGTAAACGGATTCTCGATTCGGAATCAAGACCGGGCGGATTTGTACCTGATTTACGATCAGCGCCTGGAGGAAAGCAACCCCAACGCCGTCATATTGGATCTTGCAGCTGAAGCCCCGGCAGATTCGATTCTTTACTACGGCTGGGGAGCGGATACGTATTGCAACGTTGTCGATGAAAAGGACATGGCGGTCCCGGCTTTCGGCCCGATTCCGGTGGAACGGTAACGTAGGGGCACGTTGCCATGTGCCCCTACCGGACTTACCTCTGGCAAAGGTTCCCCCTCACCCTTCGGGAGAGGGTTGGGGTGAGGGAATGTTATGCAGGAGAAACAAATGTCCCGATATGTACTTGGATCTATTTTCACAATCACACTGCTGTTCGGCGCGTGTGCTTCCACGCCACGGCACGAGACCGCAGCCGGTAAATGTGCAAGATCGGCGCCCTGCCGGTCCGCTGAGGAGGGCTGGATCGAACTGTTCAACGGTAAAGATTTGACCGGCTGGAAATTGGCTCATCGCCATGGTGTCGATAGCTGGAGCGTTCAAGATGGGGCGATGGTCAACACGACTCCAACCGGGGCCTTTCCTCTGGATCATGGGACCGATCTGGTAACGACAGCAGAATTCGGCAGTGTAGAATTGTATCTCGAATTCAACATCCCGAAAAACAGTAACAGCGGTGTTTTCCTGAAAGGGCAGTATGAGATTCAACTATTGGATTCGTTCGGACGGCCTCCCGGAATGGGGGAGTGCGGATGTCTTTACGGGCGGGTGGCCCCGTTAGTCAATGCCTCGAGGCCTGCGGGCGAATGGCAGAGTCTCGATATCGTGTTCCATGCGCCGACTCTCGCGCCTTCCGGAAGAATGACCAAAAAGGCACGACTGACCGTCTACCATAACGGAACAAAGATCCTCGAGAATATCGATGTGTGCGGCGCAACCGGCGGCCCGTATGCGCATGAAAAAGAACGGGCCACCGGGCCGATCGTATTGCAGGGCGATCATGGGACCGTCTCGTTCCGAAATATCCGCATCCGGCTGTTGGAGTGAATTCGATCTATTTCCTCACCCCCTGGCCCCCTCTCCAAGGGTGGAGAGGGAGAGGAACGTCATTCCGGCGAAAGCCGGAATCCAGGCCGCTCTTCCCTTCTCCATACGTGGGGAAGGGGATTGGGGGAAGGGGAGTCAATTCAAATAAACACCCCTGTCAAGGCATTTTCCCAGGTGTCACGCATTACAGGAACCGGCAATGTACAGATGTCTTTCCCGTCGGTCCAGGTTATGGATAGCCGACGAGTATCGGTTATGCGACCGATTGGATGAATGTCTACCTGATATTCCTGGAACAGGCTCTTCACAGCGGCAACATTCTCATCCCGAACCTCCAACACAAACCCGCTCGATTCGCTGAACAGAAAATAGTCGGGACGAAGATCGGTTTTTATTTCTGCCAGGTCGATCTGTAATCCAAAATTACCGGAGCGGTGAGCGGTTAGAATCATTTCCGCCAGGCAAATCAACAGCCCTCCGTTCGAGATGTCATGCGCAGCGCAAACAAGGCCGCGGTGAATCGCCTCCACGGTTCCGTAAATGAGTCCGCGCTCCAGCTCGTAGCGAACGATGGGGATTTCCCGACTGACCGGCAATCCCAGAATCTGTTCGTAAGCGGACCCGCCCAATTCCGCAAAGCGGTCACCGGCTAACAGAATGCGATTTCCGCTCCGTTTGAGACCCTGTGTGATCGCTTTGGAATAATCATCCAAAACCCCCACACAGCAAATAATCGGCGAGGGAGGAACCGAGACGCCGGTCACCGAGCGGTTGTAAAGAGACACATTGCCAGAGACAAACGGAACCGGTTCGGGAACACCCTTGGGATCGTACAGATTCCGCGCGGCATCGGAGATTCCCTTGATTCCCTCTTCCAGCGCCCAGAAATCTTCAGGGACTTCAGGATTCCCGTAATTCAGACAGTCGGTCAGACCGCAGGGCCGCGCTCCGACGGCGGCGACATTGCGCATCGCCTCGGCTACCGCCGTGGCTCCGCCCCAATATGGAGAAACTTTACCGTAAGACGGATTCCCGTCTACCGAAAGCGCCATACCCGCAGAACATCCATCCAGCGGAGCGATTACCCCCGCATCCGCCTCGCCGGGACGGAGAATTGCATTGCCCTGAATTTCGGTATCATAATGATGATAGACAGGATGCTTCGATCCGATATTCGGGCTTCCCAGAAGCCGTAATGTGATCTCTCCGATATCCGAAGGTCTGGGAATAGATACAGGAGGGAACTCTACTACAGGCTTGCGACTCTCCCGATTATACGCAATACCCTCTACTACAAAATCAATGGGCAGATCGCAGACTACCTCGCCGCCCCGAAGGACGCGCATCACCGGCTCTTTGAGAGCCGTCCCGATCCGGGATGCCCCCGCACCGGAGCAGATACGCGGAAGGTCCCAGTCCTCATTGTAGATTTTCAGCACTTCCGGCGTAAACTCCGGCGGTACAGCGAACAGATACCGTTCCTGTGTTTCCGCGCAAAGAATGACTTGGCTGGGGATATCCGGGAACGCGACATGGACACAGTCCAGGTCGATCTCCACGCCGAATCCGGCAGATGCGCCCATTTCCGAGGAAGCACAGGCAATTCCACCCGCGCCAAGATCTTTCATACCGATTTCAAAGCCAAGTTCCCGCGCCCGACGCCAGACCGCTTCGTTGGCCTTGCGGTGAAGAAGCACATTCTTCAGGAACGGGTCGGGAACCTGGACTGCGCCCTTATTGGCCTCCTCGGCGTTCTGGTCCAATGTGCCGGATGCGAACGATGCACCGCCCAGACCGGTGTAATCGGTCGGTTTACCGACCAGGATCAGGTCATAGCCGACCCCACATGCGGGCACGCGGCTATGGATGATTTCGTTCTCTTTAACCAGGCCCACCGCCACGACATTTACCAGGCAGTTGTCATCATAGCCGGAATCGAACACAACATCCCCGCCCAGATTGGGAATCCCCAGCGCGTTTCCGTAATGCCAGATTCCCTCAATGACACCTTGGGCGATCGCGCGTGTACGCTCGGCGTGTTTCCCGTTGGGATCGCCGAACCGCAACGGGTCCGCGGAGCCGATCACCTGTGCCCCCATACAGTCCACATCCCGCACAATCCCGCCGATGCCGGTCGCCGCTCCCTCGAACGGAAGCACCTGCGAGGGGTGGTTGTGGCTTTCATGGGCGATCACAATACCGTACCGGCCGCCGTTGAATTCGGTCAATTCCAGGATACCGGCGTCCTCTTCGGGGCCTTGGATAACCTTGCTCCCGGTGGTCGGGAGGTATTTCTTGAGAAGCGCTTTGCTGCTTTTATACGAACAGTGTTCGCTCCATTCGATATCGAAAATAAACAGTTCCGGCAATGTGGGCGGACGGTTCAGGCGTTGCCGGATGCGCTGTGCCTCCGCCGGAGTCAATGCGAGTCCATAAGATCGGAGGGTCTCCGCCAGCCGTTTTTCATTCTCGAAGATTTCTTGTGCCAAGGTGTCCATATTCAGTTCCCCGATCGTTCAGAAAGATGCAAAGAACATACCTTCGGAAAACAAAAGTGCAAGGCTTTTCAGGGACCCCTGTGTCAAGACTATTCGTTTACACAACACGAAGGGTTTTCTGATCTTGCGCGGATTCTATGGGAGGCGGCTCAGGGCCTCCCGCATGGGCCGGGAACAGTACCTGTTGATCCGCACTCATGTCTTCAGCGGATCTTTCCAGACTCCCGGAATGGCCGTGGAGCACTTGGGGCACTTTCCGTCAACCAGTTGATTGCTGTTGATCTGGTATCCGGTGCGATTGATTAAAACCTCGCGGCAGTTTGGGCAGCAGGTGTCTTCTCCCGGATGTCCCGGCAGATTCCCCAGGTAGACATATTTCAGCCCGGCATCCAGAGCCTGATTTCGAATCCGCTCCAATGTGGCAACAGGGGTGGGCGGGATGTCCCGGATTTTGTATGTGGGATGATATCGAGAAAAGTGGACCGGCACGCTGTCACCGAGATTATCGTGAATCCATTTCGCCATCTGCTTGTTTTCCTCGTCGCTGTCGTTGAGAGTCGGAACAATCAGAACAACTAATTCAAACCAGATTCCTTCTTCTTTAAGAATCTCCAGGGTCCGCAACACCGGTTTCAGTTCGCCGCTGCATATCTCTCGGTAAAACTTCTCGGCAAACGCTTTAAAATCAATCTTAATTGCAGTCAGGACTTTGCAGAGCTCGCGAAGCGGTTGTTCCTGAATGTAGCCGTTGGAGATCGCTACGCTGCCGATACCAAGTTTGCGACCCTCTACCGCAGCATCGTACATGTATTCATAAAACACTACCGGTTCCGAATAAGTGTACGCGATAGTCGGGCAAGCCTCCTGTTTTGCAATCTCTGCCGTCTTCACGGGATTCATATCATAAGCCGCAACCTGCTCCGGGCGGAATTGGGAGATTTCATAATTCTGACAGAACTTGCATTCCATGTTGCAGCCCGCTGTCGCAACGGAAAAAGCGTTTGTGCCGGGCAGGTAATGAAACAGGGGTTTCTTTTCAATGGGATCGACATTCAGGGAGCAGACCCGTCCGTAGACCAGCGTATAATAGGTCCCATCCCGGTTCTCGCGGACACCGCAATACCCTCGCTCCTTGTCTGCCACACGACACTGTTTTGGGCACAGAAGGCACTGGATTTTTGTATCCTCAAGACGGGAAAAATGGCGGGCCTCATGGACAAACGCCTCGTCCGGCTCGCCGGGCGCAACACGTCTCTGGGCCTGAGCATTGGAGACCACAATGCCGGAGACAGAGGCGCAAGCGGTAGTGCAAAGAAACGCGCGACGTGAGAATCTGTTCATACCAGCCTCCCATGAGATGTCTTGTCAGGTCACCTCAATCGTCTCGATCTTTGCCGAATCGGCAAAACCAAGTCCTTTTTCCTCTGCGATTTGCAAGTATTCGGGGGCGCGGCCGGATTCTTTCAGAGAGGGAAGCCCCGCCTCTTTCCGCCGCGCCTCAATCACATCCCATCCGACACGATCCACCGCAACCAAATCCAGCCCCAACAGGATGCCCTCAAACGGCCACGTATATTCTGCCTTGTAAGCGGGGCCATTGTGGTACTGCGCGGTCACAGCGTCGATTATGTTCAATCGCAGTTTCTGACGAAGCGGAGGGTGCATTGCCAAATCGGGCAGATAGGGGTCCTTATGCACATCGAAATGATACCGATTCGGATTATGAATCACGCCGAACAGGTTTTTCATGGCGATGGAAATCCCGGAAAGATCATGGTCTTTAAGAACACCCATGTTGATCAGCGCTGTGCATTGTTTGGACAGAATGTTGGAGAAGCAGGACCCGATGCTTCCTGAACTCTCCGTTTGACGTCGATACGCCCGGTCTCCGAGCGCATCGCTTCCATAACAACGTGGACGATCCCCCTCCGTAACAATTTCAAACCCGGCGCGCTGCATCTCCTGGGAAAGCCGGTCCCACACGATAATCTGCTGCGGCGGAACACCTGCCGTCTGAAGCGCTTCACAGACCGCCCGGACCGTCTCCGGCCGGTTCGCGATCCCCTTTCCTCCCAAGGTGTTGATCTTGATTCCCACAATATCCTCCGGGGAAAAGAGTTTCTTCCATGCGGCGCCGGAATCCTTCTCATCCAGAAGGGCATAGATTCCCCGGCCCAGCAAATCGGAAATCTCCGGCGGATTCGGTTTTCCGTCAACAAGCAATTTCCCCGGACGGCGCGCTACAATAATCCGCGATTTCCCACCGGTCGAAATCGCCGGCGATTCACCGAACGCTTTCCGTCGTGCGGAACCGGCGCCCAGCGCCAACACAAGCCCAGCTGATGAGATCCTTTTGAGAAACCGACGACGTTTCATGGTGGTTCCGTCTCCATCCGGTCGAAATAAATCCCGACTGCCCGATACACCCTATTTTGACATTCCCTCCGGTCCTGCGAAACCCTCATTCGTCCCTCGACAGATCCGCGCGGACAAGGCAGCATAGACCAACCAGATGCGCTCATCCGATCAACGTGGAGAAGAACATGCCTCGGAATATCCGGCGTCCCCGGGAATTTGAAATGGTCGACCGGATCATCGAAACGACGCCCGGTGTCGATCCGTTCAAGACCATTTCGGTGGAAGAGTATCGCAAACGTCGCCGAAGAGTTCACGATGCGCGGCAGGATGAGGCCCTCGATGGTGGCTTTGTTTTTTCCGACGACCACTTTCGGGTCCACTCCCTTGTCAGCAATATCAACGAACTTAACGGAGGATATCGTAAACAATTTGAGAATACCCGATGCTGAAACGTGACCATCTGTTCGTGCCCGGAAAACTAGCCTATGTTAAAGGAGACCGTCCGAAAGTGGATTGCATTCTCTGCTCGGTGATTCGCCGTGAGGAAGCTGTTGAGCGATTGGAGGTGTATCGTGAGGACTCCTTCATTGTCATGGTCAATCTGTACCCTTACAATCCCGGCCATGTGATGATTGTCCCGATCCGCCATATATGCGATCCGCGCGATCTAACCGGCGAAGAGGCGGCACACCTCCATGTTCTGCAAACCCGGTGTCTGAACATTCTGGAGAAAGAATACAATCCGCACGGATTCAACATCGGCTACAACCTCGGCCCGTTCGGCGGTGCGAGTATCGAACATCTCCATTTGCATATTGTTCCACGGTATAAGAATGAGCTGGGATTCCTGGACATCATCGCCGGTGCGCGAACCTTCGTCGCCGAACCTCGCGCGATGGCGGAGAGAATTGCGCGGGCATTTATGGAAAGCAAGTAGACAACTTATATTCAATCGGCGATTCGCGGGTCGATGGCATCCCGAAGAGCATCGCCGACCAGGTTGTAGCTCAGCACGGCAAGAAATATCGCGACACAGGGCGGATAGACCAGATGCGGCGCAGACCGCAAATGGTCGTATGCGTCACGAAGGATATTGCCCCAGGACGGGTCCGGTTGCTGAACCCCGAATCCGAGCCAGGATAATCCTGCCTCTGCCAGAATCGCCGACGCAACTCCGAAAGTAACGGTCACCAGTACCGGCGCAATCGCATTCGGAAGAAGATGACGGAACATGATCCGTAACGGACGGCAACCCAGCGCACGGGATGCAAGTACGTATTCCTGCGACTGTAACCGAATGAATTCCCCACGAGTGTATCGCGCGATAGACGTCCAGCTGGTCAGACCGATTACGACCATGACATTGAGGATACTCGGATCCAGCCAGGCCAGAACGGCGAGAATCAGAAAAAACGTCGGAAAACATTGGATAATCTCAATAAACCGGGAAAGGATTATATCGACCCAACCTCCCACATATCCCGCCAGCGCCCCCAGGAAGATACCGATCAACGTGGCAATTCCCATCGACACCATCCCCACCTGAATGGAGACAATTGTTCCATAGACGACCCGCGCCGCGAGGTCCCTGCCATTTTGATCGGTCCCAAGGAGATGCTCCCGGCTTGGCGGCTCAAATGTGTCCGCCGATGTGTCGCGGGGACCATACGGGATCGGCGGCCAGATGGCAAAGTCCTGATTCGACAGTTCCCGTTTCGCATTAAACGTAGCCATACCGAACGGAGGCGATTTCTTAACCATGCGATCCATGAAAGGAATATGGTGAACCACATCGACAATCCCCGGAAAGTACCAATTCCCGCGATATTTACAAACAATCGGTTGACGGTTTGCAATGAGCGGACTGAAAAACGCAATGAGTACCAGCAGAACAACTACATAGAAACCGGCCATCCCTCGCGGATTGCGACGAAATCGGTCCCACGCAAGACGCGACAGCGAACGGCTCTTTCCTGTATTATTTGACTCAGTCATAGCGTACCCGCGGATCGACAACCGCATAGGCCAGATCGGCAAGCAACGTGCCCAGCAGCACAAGCCCCGCGCTGATCACCGACAGGGCCATCACCGTCGGATAGTCACGCTGCAGAATGCTCTCGAAAAACAGCCTCCCGATACCCGGCCAGTTAAACATTACCTCCAATATAACAGACCCGCCCAGAATCTGCGGGAAGGTCAAGCCGAACAGAGTTACGAGAGGAATCAGGGTATTTCGAAAGGCATGTTTCAATACTACGGTGAATTCCGACAGACCTTTTGCCCGCGCGGTCAAAATATACTCCTGACGGAATACCTCCAGTAAGTTCTGCCGAACGAATCGCGATTGATAGGCTAGAGCGCCATACGTGAAACAAAATGTGATTAAAATGAAATGTTTTACCAAATCAACGATCTGTCCCATGGAAGTCAATTGTGCAAAATTGTCGGATCGCATTCCCTGAAAGGGAAGCAGGTCCAGTTCAATACTGACCCAGAGGATCAGCGGAATCGCCATGACGTAACTCGGAATCGCATAAAGAATATAGAGGATGGTACTGGAAACGGTATCAAACCAGCCGTTCCGGCGCGCTCCCGACAGAATCCCGATGGGGATAGCCAGAGCGAAGCCGATCCCAAGTGATAAAACAGAAAGTGAGATCGTAGCAGGCAAGCGCTCCATGATTTTGACCGACACTCGTCGTGAATCCGGCGTCATGGAATTGCCGAAATCGAACGTAATAATTCGTTTCAGCCATTCGAGGTAGCGGATGGCGATCGGTCGGTCCAGGCCGTAGTATTCGCGAAGCTGCTCATAAACACGATTGGAGATTCTGGGGTCCATTACCTCCTGCGCCTGCAATGCCGCGGGATCACCGGGAGCGAGGTGGATGATAACAAATGTCACCAGCGTGATTCCCAGCAGCGTCGGAATCGCAAGAATGATTCGATGAAGAGTATAGGACAGCATGTTTCTCCGTTCCCCGGATGCCTACCTGTTACTGTGCCCGGAGCGTCTGGCGGCCCTCTCCCGCCCTCGTCCACCAGACGTGGATGGACGGGTCGAAATTGAATATTCCCCGCGGGCTGGTCTGAATTCCATGGATCCGCTTCTGAATTCCGTACAGGCTTTGTCGATACGTAATAAAGGTATACGGCTGATCCTCGTAGATAATTTTGTGGATTTCCCGATAAATCTGTTTTCGTTTCTCGAAATCGAATTCTTTTCTCCCCAGTTCAAACAGCTCATCTACGCGAGGATTCGAGTAGCCGCCGTAGTTTCGGCCGGTCTCATACTCTTCTGTCCGCCAGAGATTCCATCCCGTATCCGGGTCCGTTCCGGTCCCCCAGGCGGCGATATTCGCCTGAAATTCGTGTTTTCGGCTCATTTCCATGAAAGTGGCCCACTCAATCGTCCGGGTTTTCATGTCCACACCGATGCTGCGAAGGTCCTCCTGGAAGAAGTTCGCCAGTTTCAAGGAGGCCGCCGCTCCCTGCGGGATCTGTAAGGTAAACTCAAACTTGACTCGGCTTCCGTCGATTGTCTTGTACCGCCATCCGTCCTGGGGATCGACTACCCATCCCGCCTCATCCAACAGGGCCGACGCGCGATTCAAATCGAACGAAATCGGTTGAATATCTGGACAAAACATCCAGGAATCCGGATGATAAATCCCCAGACAAGGCTGCGCGAGATTGTAGTACACTTTCTCAATAATCAGCGGAACATTCAGCGAATGTGTCATTGCCGTTCGGACCCGGCGATCCGTGAAAAACGGGTTACTTCCATCCATGTTCCACCCGATATAGCCGAACGCCCATTCCGGGGAAGCGAGTTTATAGCCCACTTGGGAAAAGTGCGGCGAATTGGTCTGCTTTGCAAACTGCTCTCCACTGAGAACGATGCAGTCGAGGTCGCCCTTCTCAAATGTCAGCAGCCGTGCGTTTTCGTCCGGAATAAGGCGAAAAACAAGTGTAGCATAGTTCGGTTTGTCCCCCGGATATTCCTCCCAGCGACGGAGTGTGATTCGATCATTCGGGATCCATTCTTCTATAATGTAAGGGCCGGAACCGACCGGGTTGCGATTCAGCTGCGAATAATAGTCGCCCGTTTTCAGGTCAGGGTACTGTTCCTGTTGTGCTTCATACAGGTGTTTTGGGATAATCGGAAAGCTGACATTCCACTTTGTTGTGGAGACCGCGGCCTTGTGGACATAGCGAACGGTCAAGTCATCCAGGGCGACACAGTCAATAACGTCGATCGTGCCGGTTTTGACCGCCGGGCAGGGAACGCGGTCGTCAATAATTGCTTTCCACGAATAAACAATATCGTGCGCGGTAATTGGTGCGCCGTCATGCCACTTCAGCCCGGGTTTCAACTTGAGTACCGCTGAGAGATGATCTTCGGCTTCCTGGTAGTCTGCAACCCAGTCAGGATCCGTTTTCCATTCCATATTGCGGTCAAAAGTAAACGGGCCGCCGAATAACTGCTCGGCAACCATGAATTCATACATTGAGGAGCCGAAAATCGGATTCAGGTTCTGCGGGCTTCCATCGAGGTTGATATAAAGCGTATCGTTCGTATCGATCAGGCTTTTGTCTTCCGGCTCCGGTTCCATAAGCGAAGAAACATTCACCAGGGGATCCTTTTTCGGATCGTAGGACTCCTGTGCTTTCCCGCATCCCATACCCACGCAACAACATGAGAAGGAAAGGAGGATCGGAAGGAAATGGTCAACCGGTCTGTTTCTGAATAGCCGATTCACTGTTCGGAACAGCAAATGATCTCGCATAAGCGTTTCTCCTCAAAATGGATTGTCCGTTAGTCACTCTCGCGTGTCGTCAGCAATTCGGCGGAATGATTCTTGAAATCAATTTGAATACGGTCTACGTGCTTTGGGGAAATGTGGACCGCAAGAGTTGCGGTACCATCATTGTCTCGATTCAATAGGAGACGAGCATCGGGGGGTAACGAATCCCGATACGGCAACAACAGGTAGGCAAAGACCGCAGGAACATTTCCTGTGAACTCATAGCACGCCACGGGTGCAGGCTTCCGGCCTTCTTCGCTGGGAAGATACCAGCCCTGTATGGACGGTGTTTCCCGGCCTTTGATAATCGAAACCTCCAGCCCGGGGGTGTGTGCCGGAATAATCGCACAATTC
>JAKPRU010000017.1 GCA_029557025.1 Candidatus Omnitrophota bacterium
CCGAAATCAAAATCTCCGTGGTGATCGGAGAAGAATATACCGAGTTGGCCGTTCGGACCTTGTGCGATGAATTTCATTTGACAGAAAGCACAAATTGAGATTTTTTTAAGGGGATGAATGAAATACGCACCGTCCCTCACTCCAACCCTCTACCGGAGGGAGAGGGAGAAGAGAACGGCTCCTGGAGGGATGGATACAGGCTTCCGGCCGGTGGTTCGGTCATAAGGCAGGCAAAGATGCTCCGCAAGAGCATTTCAGTCGCGGGAGACGAGGAAGATCGGTCAACCCAATGGGGGAGGGTTGCATTCAATAAGACAGAATCAATCGGATTGATTCTGGGAAAAGACGGATAACTTATTTTTTTACATTACATTCCGGATGGGATAAATATGCGCAAGTCATTGATTTTTCTTCTCTTGAGCTGCTTATGTTATACTGGAGTCTCTATTGCACGAGTATCGGAACACGGGCAGGAAAACCGAAATGTTATTGTTCTGCTGAAAGGATCTCCGGTAAGCGTTGTTGCTGTGGAAAAAGGCGCTGCTTCTGCCTACAAAGGGTTTCGAGCGAAGCGTGAACCGCCCCGGATTGTTCTGGAGCATCGAGGCGCCCTTCAACGTCAACAGGCGGGTTTTATCAAAAAGGTTCAGGAGATATCGCAAGACATTCGGGTGGAAAGACAGTTTACCGGTCTGATCAACGGACTGGCCATGGAGATTCCGAAAGGATTTGAAGAGCAGATCCGCAGCCACCCGGAAGTAGTGGCCGTTGTTCCGGTCCGGGCATATCGTCCGCTGCTCAATGTCAGCAACTCGCTTATGGACTGTGAACAGGCTTGGGTGGACAACGGTGGCAATTCCGTTGCAGGAGCCGGGATCAAGATCGGCGTGATCGACACCGGGATCGATAATACCCACCCCATGTTTGATGACACCGGGTATGTGATGCCCGACGGATACCCGTTGGGAACCGTGAGTTTCACCTCGAAAAAGATCATTGTTGCCCGCTCGTTTCCCCGCACGGGTGATGGCGCTCTGGCATCCACTCCACGAGACCTGGACGGTCACGGAACGCACTGCGCCTCTTGCGCGGCAGGGCGTCTGAATACGCCTTCCCCCCTGGGGCAGATTTCCGGTGTCGCGCCGAATGCATACCTGGGTAATTACAAAATCTTCACCGGCGAGTATGCATACACCGACCAGATCATTGCGGCGTTGGAAGCCTGTGTCGAGGATGGCATGGATATCATCAACATGAGCTTGGGGGATGAAGGATATATCGAGACGGCTCTCGACCCGGAAGCGATAGCTCTTCGAAACGCGATTGCTTGCGGCGTTGTTGTTGTGGCTGCCGCCGGAAACTCAGGACGAGAGGAAAGCATCGGCAGCCCGGGACAGATCCCGGAGGTTATTGCGGTCGGATCAGTCAACAATGCACATTCGGGGTCCGGACCATCGAATCCCCTGGATGTGGATATGCATATTTACGCGGATGGCGTACGCATTCTGTCGTATGTGGAACTGACAGTCGGAGAGGACGCGGAGTATTTTGCGACCTACGGTGTAGGAAGATACCCGCTCATTGATGCGGATTTGATTGATGGGGGTGGATACGGCGGGGCAACGGATGGAGCGGTCTGCAAGGATCTGCCGGCGGGTTCCGCCGAGGGGAAGTGGGTTTTGGCGGTTCGATACGATTGTACGTTTACAAGCAAGTTGAACCGCATTCAGGCGGCAGGCGGGCTGGGGGGACTGATCTACAATTCGGCGAATCCGCCGGAGGGTGATGCAAACCTGCCGGTGGCCTATCCCTCGATACCTGGAGCGCACCTCCCGGCGTACTTTATCGGGCACAACGTTGGTCTTCAGATTAAGGAGGCCATCCGCACCCACAATCTTGTTGAGATCGAGATCATCGCCGCCCCGCCGACGGAAGGTCCCCAGACTCCATACGAGCTCAGCAATTATTCCTCACTTGGTCCGACGCTGGATTACACAGTCAAGCCGGAGGTCGTATCGGTTGGGGGATACAGTTATGCGGCGGTTCAGAACGATGTGCCGGGTGGCGGTCCGAGCGGGAACCGTTTTCAGATATCGGGATTCGATTTTGTCAGCGGAACCAGTTTCTCCTGTCCGCGTGTCTCCGGGACAGCGGCCCTCGTGAAACAGGCTCACCCGGACTGGAACCCGGAACAAATTAAATCTGCGCTGGTGATTACGGCAGATCGCCCCAGCCCTCTCAACGGCCTCTCACCGATGAAAAGAGGCGGCGGTTTTGTTTCTGCCGACCGAGCGGTGGATACGTCCATTCTGGTTAGTCCGCCGACTCTAAGTGTGGGTCGTCAAATGCTTCGCAATTCTCGGACAGTAACACTGCCGATCGAACTGAGGAACACTTCCGACCAGGCAATCGACCTTGATTTAAGCCTGCAATTTCGATCCCGTGGGACGGTGCAGTCCAGCTCCGTGTCGCCATCGGAAATGACGGTCCCATCCGGAGTTCAAAAACCGGCGACCGTAACTTTAACATTCACCGCCCCGATTGCTCTCGGCGGAAGCCTGGATTTTGACGGGGATGTTGTGATTCAGGCCACTGGGACAGATGCCGCCTGGAAAGTCCCGGTTTGGGGCAGGATTGTCTCTGCCCCGGAACCGACAGGACCGGTTCTCCTGTTGGATGATGACCGAACCACCGACCCGGAAAGATGGTATCCGCTCGCTGTCGAGGAAGCAGGATATACCTATACGGAATGGAATATGGAGGTCATGCGGCAGTATCCTGATTCTCAATATCTCTTGAACTTTGAGACAGTGATGTGGTTTATGGGCGGTCGCTCACTCAATTCGTTGTCATCCTCCGAATTCCTGACGGAATTGAATAATCGTGTGCGTTTCAACAATGAGCTGACGGAATACCTGGCGCGGGGTGGAACCCTGTTTCTTTCCGGCCAGGATTGGAGCGATCAGCAGGAGAGTTGCCCATTCGGCCAGTACGCGCTTCATATCCGGGGTTTCTTGCGCGATCCGTTTTCCAGCTATAATCGGATAGACGGGCGTTATATTGAGGAGATGCGGGTTTACGGAGTATCCGGTAACCCGGTGGGCAATGGTCTTGAAGACACGCTGCTGTTCGATTCGTACCTGGAAAACTGCGCCGATCTGATTTATACCGACTCGAGCGGGTATGCTCAAGCGGCCATTCGAACGAGTGAATCTCCCAGTGGCGTGGTTGGGATTAATGTGGAAACACAGACCTATCGCGCGATTTTCCTGGCCTTTCCAATGGAACGTCTGTCGGAAGAGGGCATGTTCCTTCTGATGAAGAACGGCCTGGATTGGCTGATTTCTTATGAACCGGTTCCGATTGCGATTGAGTCGATTGAACCCAAAAGTCAGCCGGACAAGACAAAGGATTTGACGGTGTTTGTCCATGTAAGGGGTCTCAGTTATGAAACCGGAAACCTGCTGAGCCTGGATTCCTATAACATCCCTATTCTGGCTTATGATGGCTCTGGGAGTATGGAGGCGCTTGTGCCTGCGGGACTACCGGATGGTCTTTACGATGTTGTCTGGCGGACCCCAGACGGTCAGGTG